>NZ_AP018051.1 GCF_003609775.1 Prevotella melaninogenica | reverse complement strand
AAAATAAAAAACAACATTAAATTTGTGATATTTAGCATTAAATTTGTGATAGTTAGACCCCCTTTTTCTCGCATAATGCGCGCGCGCGAGGATAGACATAACAGACGTTGTCTATAACAGAGATAAAGTTATTTACGGGTCGGGGGTTGCCTTTATCGACCGAAAAATAAAAACAAAAACACCCCCCCCTTGGGGGTAGGGGGTATTGATAGGATAATAACGTTTTTATGGCGGTGTACACAAATAAGTACAAAAATATGCGTATTTTGTGTTTTTTGGAAAAAATAAGTACACAAATGCGCTTTATTTTAGAATAAAGTGTTATATTTGCAGTGGAAACTATATTTTATCAATATGCAGGTAATAAGCACAAGAGAATTTAGAGCCAATCAAAAGAAATACTTTGATTTGGCAGCTCATGAAACAATCTATGTAGCTCGGAGAAACGCACAGCCTATCCTTATCAGCGTTGCAAAAGACGAGGATATGCTTACAAGGGAAGAACTTCTGTCTATCCAAAAAGGCTTAGACGATTTGAAGAATGGTCGTATTAGCCGTATGGAGAAATGGGAAAGTCTTGATGATTTTTTAGAGCGTACAGGCCATGTATGAATTAGATTTCACGGAACAATCCCAAAAGGAAATAGCCAGGCTAAGAAAGTCTGATGCGCAGGCATACAAAAAATTAAAACTTTTATTAGCCGAACTTCGGGAACATCCATACACTGGCACAGGACACCCACATCAGCTTCGTTATGTTGATGGCATGTGGTCGAGGAAACTCGATAAGAAGAACCGTCTGCGCTACATAGTTAACGATACGACAATCGTTGTACTTGTATTATCGGCTATGGGGCATTATGATGACAAGTAGGGACTAATTTTGTAGTTCCAGGGGGGTGGTCTCTGATAAACTTAGGGGTGGTCCCTGGGGGGTGGTCCCTTATATAAAAATTATCAAAGGGTGGTCTCTCGTTTTTGCGAGTCAGGGACCACCCCCTAATCTTTGATATTTTGGGGGTGGTCCCTGGGGGTGGTCCCTGGCCTTGTAATTTATTGAAATTGTGATATTTATTTATTTTAGAAGGGGTGGTCCCTGGGGGTGGTCCCTGAAATGAAATTATCAGGGGGGTGGTCTCTCGTTTTTGCGAGCCAGGGACCACCCCCTAATCTTTGGTATTTTGGGGTGGTCCCTGGGGGTGGTCCCTGGCCTTGTAATTTATTGAAATTGTGATATTTATTTATTTTAGAAGGGGTGGTCCCTGAAATGAAATTATCAGGGGGGGTGGTCTCTCGTCTTATGGGGTCAGGGACCACCCCCTGTTTTTTACATTGTCAACCCTCGGAGAGCCTAATATAGACACGGCTTGCCGCACGTAGTCCCCCTCCTCGTGAGGGGTGTCTATACCCCCTCACGAGGAGAGGGGGGTATTAGGCTACCTCCCAATGTAAAAGGTTTAAAACATTTTTCTATATCATTTTGCTCTGCGCAAACGCAAACGATACTTTTTTTTATCTTTCCCATTAGAAAGCGTTATCTGAAATCTCTAAAAAGCATTTTAAGCCTTTCTGAAGGGTTAAATGAAATTTTAGGTAGAATTTATCTTCGAAAGAGAAAAAAGCCGTTAAAACGAAAATAAATGGCAAATTAGAGTGTGTCATGATACAATCTGATAAGCTGTTAAGCTGCTCGAATGAGCGTAGGAAATCGCAATTTTATTGCGTCATGGGGGTATAGGGGTCTCCCCATAGCGACCAGCACCGAAAAGCGACAGCGGTTAATCAGTGCGCCCGATGGTGTGGAGGAACGGAACACCCTGCGCACATAGTGAAGAGAAAGCGCAGCGAAACGAAACGCCCCCCTATAAACCAAAATTCCCACCTCACGCAAAATCTTGCATCAGATGCAAATCTTGCATGTAGTGGGAAAGGCTTTGCACCTGGTGCAAGTTTTTGTACTTAGTTTTGCTTTTTGTCTTGGAGATAGAAATAAATACCGCCAATATTGGCTATTGCGATGACGAAGATCATCATTAAAATTCCAACGTTCATATTATCTGATGCAAGTTATTTCCCCTTTTTTATTTTTCCCTTTAGTCCGTTGATGATCCAGCCGGTGCCTTTGCCACTTCGTGCAGCTCTTTCTCTTAGGTCTGCAAGGTGTTCGACAAGGTTTGGCAATGTCTGTTGAGCCGTCAAGAACAAAGCTTTGTTAGCGTTTATTTCCTCTTTGGTCATATTCAGATTGTACAGAAGATAATCAGATACAGCCCTGTCAAGCATACCATAAGCACCTGCAATGTTGCCAACCTTTGCTTGCAGTTCTTTCTGTTCAAGCTGTGGGTCTTTGTTCTTCTGAATATACTTTGGATAGAACGTGTAACCGACAACTTTCTTTCCATTGCGCCCCCTCGATGCAACTTCCTGCCTTTTCCAAGTGAACGAATAAGGGCTGCTTTCGTCAAGTTCCTTTTGGGCTACTTCAAGAACATATCTTTCGATATCAGCAACAGCCTTAAATTTCTTCTCAAGTGAGAACATTTTACGAAGTTCCTCTAAAGAATAATCTAAGGGGTTTGTTTGTCCGCTTAGAAGTTCATAGAAACGCATTGAGTAGACGGATTTGAACTGCAACGTAGTTTTTAATTCGTATTTGCGATACCCCTTTGTGAAGTCTAACACTATGTTCCAGACGTTAGGAGATACACGGAATTTTGCTACTCCAGTACCCAAATTTACCCTTACTCTCTCCAGCATGTGGTCGAGATACCAAACATTTCCTTTAGTCTGCTCGATAGTACGGCTTGACATAGCTTTAAAGGCTTTCTTTGCCAAAACATAATTTTTGTCTTCCTCGTTGGCAAGAATACAACGCACTGGCATTGTGATATCCTTGTCACCGAACAGATTTGTTTCTACTCTCATACCAATCCATTCTACAAAGTCTTTGCCCTGCAATTCGGCTTGCGCCAACTCCACAAGGCGGTATAAGATACGCTTTTCATATACACTAAAATCGTATCGAGCAGCCGTAAGCATATAGGACTGAATAACATTCTTGTTTTCTTCAACAGGTCTTGCCATTGTCTTTTGTTATTACTGATTTGTTAGTTCTTGGTTTAGCTTTTCGAGCATCTGGCAGACCTCTGAAAGAGTAGCGTTTATAACATCGATATTACGTGTTGCCAACTCCTCCAAATCTTGCTTGTAGTTTACGTTCTTGCTGATATGTGCAAGAAGTGTTTGAACTTCTGCAGCCTTAAGCTGTGCATCAAAAAATCGTTTGTCCATAAGTCTTTGATTTACAATTATGATGCAAAGATACAAATAATTTATGAGAAAACAAAATAAAATTCATTATTAGTATTGTAAAACTCATATATAAAGTATTAAAATAGTATTGTAAAACTCATATATTAGTATTGTAAAACTCATATATTAGTGGTTTATATATTTGATATTCAGTCTTTTACAAATGTTGATATGCATATAACATACCATGCTATAAACAAAGTATAGGTTTTTTAGAGGGCTGCGCCCGAATAAAAAACGATGTAAAACGCTGAAAACCAAAGGGAAAGCAAGCAGCCCCCTTGGGGGTTGGGGGTACTACAAAGAAATAACGTTTTATTGGCTGTAAAGATTTTTTACTTTTTAGTATGTTTTGGTCTGTATGGGTCGTTTCGTTTCGCTGCGCTTTCTCTTCACTATGTGCGCAGGGTGTTCCGTTCCTCCACACCATCGGGCGCACTGATTAACCGCTGTCGCTTTTCGGTGCTGGTCGCTATGGGGGCGTGCCCCCTATACCCCACTGATGGGGCTAACGCCGTGACGAATTTCTGCCTTTTTTCTTCTCGGTCACTCCTCACTTCTCCGATGCGGTGCTACATTGAAACACCTGCAATTTTAACGCTTAAAATTTGCAGGCTGCAATGAAATCACCTATCTTTGCAGCAGGATGTACCCAGCAGATAAACGGCAGAAAGCCAGTTGTGTCAACGTATTACATTAGGGGGGCAGGGACCACCCCTAATTTCATACTTGACAACTGGCTTTTCTCCCTGCGGTCGCAAAGAGGGCTAACGCCATATGAACAAGGAAAAAGACAATAAAAAGACCTTCCGACGAACACGGCAAGAAACATCTTCGCCAGTGCGTCAGACAACTCTCACTTTCCGTGTCAATGATGCCGAAAGACGTATCATTGAAGACAGAGCGAAGAGTTGCGGAAAGAACGTATCCGAATATCTTCGGCAAGTCGTTCTATCGAGAACACCACGTGCAGCGTTCACCGATGATGAACGTGAGCAGCTGAAAGTCGTATCTGCTATGCGATACAATCTACAGCAGCTTAACAACTATTTCCATAGCCAAGAATGGATAATGGTGAAACTACAAAACGAACGTATTATAAGTGTACTAAAAAAACTACTTAGAGTATGAGTATAATCGGAAAGGCGGAAAGTATCAGCCACGGCAGGGCAGCCGTGAAGTATGCAGAAGAAAAACAAATCAATGGGGTAGACGTTGCAGACAGCTTTGAGATGCACGGACTATCTGGAGAAACACCCGAAGAATGTTTCAATGAGATGAGGAACTGGAAGAACGGAACGGGACACGACAACATAAAGCGTGATTTCCTTTGGCTCTCCTTTTCTCCATCAAAGGAACTAATCGAGCAATGGGGCGATGATGAAACGAAGTGGAAAGAGGCACATAGTAAATGGCTCCAATATCTCGGAGTTGACAACTCGCAGCGTATTACTATACTGCACTATGGTGCTGAAAACGACATCGAGCGCACCCACCTGCACGACATCATAAACCGCATAGACCTTGAGGGAAACGTAATATCTGACAGCCAAATTGGACTGCGTGCAAAGGCAGCAGCCGAGAAAGTAGCCAGAGAATACGGATTAAAGACCGCAGAGGACATCGGAAAGGAACAGCGGGCAGTTATCAAGGAAAAGGCGAGAAATGCGCTCAGAGGGCTTAAAAATTGGTCTTTTGATGGTTTTGAACGTGCAGTTGAGGAACAAGGGCTAAAGATAGATAGATATTATCATCACGATGAAAGCGGAACGGCAAACGTTCTGCAGGGGTATTTCCTCACCGATGGAGTACACCGCATCAAGGCGAGCAAGATAGACAGAAACCTAACACTGGCAAGGATTGAAAACGAGTGGAAGAAATTACAACAAGAACTTAAACAGAAACAAGATGAACAGAGAAGAATACAAGAAGAAACTCGAAGAAAGCAAGACGAACGAGCAGACCAGCCAAAAGTCGATACCGAAGAAAAGCGTATCAAGGGTTGGGGCAGAGTGTTCCACCGATAAGGGTACAGCTGTCAGAATGTCAAAAGATGCAGAGCGTACTATCATAGGACAGAACCAAGAACTAATCGGCAAGGTCCAGGAGACCAGGGAAGAGTTACGCCAGGTTGTGGATAGTCTTACTTCTGATTTAGGCGGTTTTATCGACAGATTGCAAGGAAAAGAGAACGAACTGGAAAGAAATTGGAAAGCGGTTAATGATAAATACCAAGTTTTGTTATATGAACTTAGAGAGTTCAATCCGAGCCTTCATCTTGATACAAAGAGTGAAGAGTACTTTAGAAATCTTATCAGCTTACTTCAAACAACCACACAACAAAGCCAATATACAGCAGCTATTCACGCACTGGAGGAAAAGGCAAAACAGATTACTGAAGCAATAACAGCAGCTGAACAGACCGCATCAATAGGCAGCAAGAATGCTATAACAAAGAGTGTTGACGAGGAAATGAAACGTTTTGAAGTCGGTATTGCTGCGTTGGTCGATGTTCAGCTGAAAAGGGTGGAGCAGAAAATCAAGAACACGCAGAATGTTATGGGGTGGTTTGCTGATAAGAAGTGGCATCTTATAGTTGGTGCAACTATCTTGTTTGCCCTTTGCACTTGGATGGTTTCAACGATAGTTAACTGTTCAAGGGAAAAGACAAAGGCGGTCGAGGTGCAATGGGATGCTAAATACTGGCAGTATTACAAGTCTAAGAACCCACAGACTTCACAGAAGATAATGCAAGACTATGCGGAAAAAGCGAGGGAACTCGGACAAGAAAGCGAGTAATCCGAATTGTCGGAACTCGCTTTTATCCCATTTATGAGTTTTTTACAAGGCTTGTGAAGTCTGACCAGCTTTCAACCTTGAACCCACGCAAGTCACGTACCGACTTCTTGAACCAGTCTATTTTGGAAAGTTCCATAACAACTTTTACAAGTGCGGTAAGGTCATCGTTTGCAGTTAGGTATGTACTGCCTTGAACCCACGTAAAACCATTGTCTTTCAACAAAGATTTTATTTCGTAATAAGCTTTGTTGTACGGCTCTCCGTAGTATTGCTTTAGGTCAGAAACAACCATATCAAAACTTAGTGCATACATACTTCGGCAGCCTTAAATAAATCCTCGTACCCAAAGAAAATATCACCATCAGACGTTTCAGCAGAGATAACAACCCCTACAAACTGATTTTGTTCCACGTCGATAACCTTTCCCTTAACCCAATCTGTCTGATGGGTCAAGTCGGGAGAAATCAAAACGTTATCACCAACTTTCATATCACAGATGTTTTTATTGTTCATAATGCAAATATAGTGTTTTATTTTGAAAAAGTTTGCACCATGTGCAAATCTTGCATGTGGTGGGAATAGACTTGCATCTGATGCAAGTTTTTGTACTTAGTTTTGCTTTTTGTCTTGGAGGTAGAAGTAAATACCGCCAATATTGGCTATTGCGATGATGAAAATCATCATTAAAATTCCAGCGTTCATATTATCTGATGCAAGTTATTTTATATTTCTGCGGTCTTCTTCTTGATAGCATTAATCACATATCCGATGCGGTTCTTTGCCGTCCTCGATGATCCGACAAGGGAAGACAGAAATCCGATGAAATCGGGTATTTTTTGCTCTCCCTCGACGATTGTTTTTTTATTCTTGTTTATTTCAGCTGCTTTAAACTCGAACGAGTATCGGAGATAGTCTAAAGCTGCTTTGCTGATTTGTGCACGTGCTGTTAGCTTGGAACGTTTTTCCCTTTCGTACAGCTCTGGGTCCTTTTTCTCTGGGTTGAATGTAGGGAAGAAATTAAAACCGACAACCTTTCGACCCTCTTTTTCTTCTGTATAGTTGAAAGAATAAGGGCTGCATTCGTCAAGCTCTTTCTTTGCAATATCTAATACTCTTGTCTTAAAATGACCTACGAGTTTATATTTATCTTTTACTCCGAACCGCTCTTTAAGGTCTTCAAACTTGTATGTCAAAGGCTTTGTCTGTCCGCTCATAAGTTCGTACATACGCATCGAGTAGACGGACTTGAACTGCATAGCGGTAACAAGCTCATACTTACGATAACCTTTGGTGAAGTCCAGCAGGCATCGCCATATATCATCAAGAACAGTAAAGACAACAGACCCCTTTATTTTATCTATTTTAGGGTTTGCTATGATAGCTGTATATTGCCAGAATTTATCGTCTTCATATTCCACACCTTTTTGCGCTAAAGACCGAAAGGCTTTCTTCGCTATGGTATAGTTTTGGTCTTTCTCGTTCCGGAGAATATCAGCTACTGGCATAGTTATCTCCCTGCCGAATAGGGTCGGCTCTATTTTATGCATATTATCTCGTATCATTATGCCCTTTATTTCGTCTTGTGCCAGCTCTACCAGGCGGTACATAATACGCTTTTCATAAGCATTAAAGTCGTACTTTGCAGTCGTAAAGATATACGACTGAATTGCGAGTTCATTACTCTTGATAGTCCTTGCCATTGTATCTTGTTATTACTGATTTGTTAGTTCCTGGTTCACCTGCTCGAGCATCTGACAGACCTCTGAAAGAGTAGCGTTTATCACGTCGATATTACGTGCTGCCACCTCCTCCAAATCTTGCTTGTAGTTTACGTTCTTGATGATATGTGCAAGAAGTGTTTGAACTTCTGCAGCCTTAAGCTGTGCATTAAATAATCTTTTATCCATAATTCGTTGATTTACAATTATGCTGCAAATATAATAATTAATTATCACAAAAACAAACTTTTGTGAACAATAACATTAAATTTGTGATGTTT
>NZ_AP018049.1:1635000-1737294 GCF_003609775.1 Prevotella melaninogenica | reverse complement strand
CAATACTATATGGCAATGTAATTAGTGGTTAGCACCATTGGTGTTAACGCTCCGCACATAATGTGCTGGGCATCAACACAACGTTTAAAGATGGCATAAAAAGTGATTAGAGCTATTATAATACATCGTAGAACACGAATGATTAATTTATAAGGGAACATTTATCAGATAATACTTATACAGATATTGAACTAATAACTGTTGATAACTCTGTGGAAAACTATGTTGATAACTATTTTATAACTCTGTGGATATCCACACAAGAACAGAAGAAGAAGCTTCTATGTGGATATCCACAAGGTTATTAATGCAGTTTTAGAGAAGTTTTACACAACTTTCATATCAAAAAAGATATAAACTTATTATCTTTGCATCAATTGTGGATAATGTGGATAACTTAGTATAGTACCTGAATATCAAACGGTAGATATGAGAATAACTTGTTAATAAAGTTACATCTAAGTTTGATAACCATTCTGGCAAGAAAATGGCTAAAAAGTTCTGCACTAATCCACAGCCTATCATACTAAAACATTTTTTTTTCTTTTAAAAGAGAAATAAAGAATAATATTAAAGTTGAACGGATAAAACGGAGAATATGAAAAAGTTGAAGATTTATATAGTTTGTCTCTTTGCGATGATTGCCATCAGTGCAACCGCACAGTGTACATTCCGTAATACGGCGTTTAGCAGTGGAGAGTATCTAACATACAACCTTTATTATAACTGGAAGTTTATTTGGGTAAAGGCAGGTACGGCTTCTTGGTACACGGTTTCCTCTACTTATAAGGGTATTCCAGCTTATCGTGCTTCCCTGACAACACGTGGTAATGGTAAGCTTGACGATTATTTCGTATTGCGTGATACGTTGCTTGCCTACAACTCAAAGCAGATGGAGCCACTCTACTTCCGTAAGGGAGCAAGGGAAGGAAAACGATATACGGTGGATGAGGTATTCTACTCTTATCAAAATGGTAAAAGTAAGATACGCCAACATAGAATCAATAACGAAGGAAAACATCAATGGATGGAGAATACATACGATGATTGTTCTTTCGATATGATGAGTATCTTCTTGCGTGCACGTAGTTTCAATCCAGAGAACTGGAAGAAAGGTGAGGTGGTGAAGTTCCCTATCGTAGATGGAAATAGCCGTCATCCTGCTCGCATTATCTATGGTGGTAAGGAGAATATCAAAGCCGACAATGATCATAAGTATCGTTGTTTGCGTCTCACCTATTATGAATATGAGGATGATAAATGGCGTGAAATAGCCAACTTCTATGTAACAGATGACAGCAACCATATCCCTGTTCGTCTTGATATGCGTCTGAAGTTTGGTTCAGCTAAGGCTTTCCTCGTTTCAATGAAGGGTATTAATAATCCTATTACATCAGAGGTAAAATAGCAAAAGTTTAGGTTAGTTCTTTTCTTATATATAAAGAATAAGGTCTTATAAAGGACGATATAAAACTATTCCTTATACTTATAGGGGTATAACGTAACACAGGCGTTATACCTCTATAATCGTATCATAGAGTTGAGATTGAGTTTGTTTGTAGCCCACCTTATTTCCACTTCTTCTCGCTTATATCGAATTAATTATGTAATTTTGCAGATAATAAGCAGCATACGGAAAAGAGAATGAATACTTCTTCTGTGTTCGTAAGCCTTATTTTTGGACAAAAGAAATAAACATTTATTTAAGATATGGCATTAAAATGTGGTATAGTAGGACTGCCAAACGTAGGTAAGTCCACACTTTTCAACTGCTTGAGCAGTGCCAAAGCACAAGCAGCTAACTTCCCTTTCTGTACAATTGAGCCAAACCTTGGCGTAATTACTGTTCCAGACGAGCGTCTGAACAAATTGGCTGAGATTATTCATCCAGGACGAATCGTACCTGCTACTTGTGAAATTGTCGACATCGCAGGACTTGTTAAGGGTGCTTCAAAGGGTGAAGGATTGGGTAATAAGTTCCTTGGTAATATCCGTGAGTGCGATGCTATCATTCATGTAATCCGCTGTTTTGAGGACGATAACGTGGTACGTGAGGGTGGTATGGCAGTCAACCCAATTGAAGATAAAGAAATTATCGATACTGAGCTGCAGCTTAAAGACCTTGAAACCATCGAGGCACAGCTTGCTAAACAGCAGAAAGTTGCTGCTGCAGGCAATAAAGATGCTAAGGTAATGGTATCTGTCTTGGAGGCTTATAAGGAAGTCTTAGAACAAGGTAAGAATGCTCGTAGCGTTGAGTTTGAAAGCAAGGAAGAACAGCAAGCAGCGCACGACCTCTTCCTTCTGACAACAAAGCCTGTACTTTACGTTTGCAATGTAGACGAATCAAGTGCTAAGACAGGCAATGAATATAGTCAGATGATTGAGAAGATTGCTGCTGAAGAAGGTGCTGAAGCAATGATTATCGCGGCTAAGACAGAGGAAGATATCGCTTCTTTGGAGAGCTATGAGGACAAGAAAATGTTCCTTGACGAGCTTGGATTGGAAGAAAGTGGTGTGAGCCGACTCATCAATAAGGCATATCATTTGCTCAATCTCCAGACCTTTATCACCGCTGGTGAGATGGAAGTAAAGGCATGGACCTTCCATAAGGGGTGGAAAGCTCCGCAGTGTGCGGGTGTTATCCATACCGACTTTGAGAAGGGTTTTATTCGTGCAGAGGTCATCAAGTACGACGATTACATTAAATATGGTTCTGAGGCAGCTATTCGTGAGGCTGGTAAACTTGGCATCGAAGGTAAGGAGTATGTTGTACAAGACGGTGATATCATGCACTTTAGATTTAATGTATAGCCCCTATTTAACCCCTCTCTACACAGAGAGGGGATAATTATTGGTGCTATCTTCACTTTTAATAGTATAACTATGAACAATCTACTTTATATTGCATGGCAACCAAGTGAAGAGATATTCCAGCTTGGTCCCCTTCCTATTCGTTGGTACGGAATGTGTTGGTTGGTAGGTCTTGCCTTGGGATATTTTATGATGCAGTGGCTTTTTAAGCGTCATAAATTTCCTCCATCACAGTTTGATCCACTCTTTCTCTATGTCTTCTTTGGCGTATTGCTTGGTGCCCGCTTGGGTCATTGTCTCTTTTATGAGCCAGAGGAGTTCCTCACTTCTTGGAAAGGAATCATGACTATCTTTATTCCTATTCGTGAAATGGCTGACGGTTCATGGAAGTATGTGGGTTATCAAGGACTCGCATCGCATGGTGGAGTGGCTGGATTATTGATTGCCCTCTTCCTTTATATTCGCAGGACGAAGATGAATACGTGGGTAGTACTTGACTTTTTCGGTATCGTATCAGGTATCACAGCTTGCTTTATTCGCCTTGGAAACCTGATGAATTCAGAGATTATAGGTAAGGTAACAGACGTTCCTTGGGCATTTATCTTCTATAATGTAGACGATAAACCACGTCATCCAGGACAGCTCTATGAGGCAATAGCCTACTTAATTATCTTCCTTTTTATTTATTTTATATATAGGAAATATCCTAAGAAAGTGGGTACAGGACTTTATTTTGGACTCTGTCTTGCACTAATCTTTACCTTCCGTTTCTTTATTGAATATACTAAGGAGATACAGGTAGCCTTTGAGGCTGGTTTGCCAATCGATATGGGTCAGATATTGAGTATTCCTCTTATAGCTCTCGGTGTATGGTCAATCCTACGCTCAAGAGGTAAAGAAAGTAAACTTCCATAACATAGTTCTGATAACGAATTACGATAATTGCACGAATATCCATTGATTAGGAATATTCGTGCAATTCGTTTTATATATTGTAATTAACGTCTAATCAATTCGATATATTCAAATAATTAGGTTCTTCCGTTAAATGCGTAAATTGTTAATAGAATGAGATTAATCCACATAAACGGAATAATTACCCCCATTTAGATAGTTTTATAAAGGGGGATAAACTATATGATAAACGTAATTAGCTGCGATATCGATCTGTCTTCTACAAACAACTTATTCCCCCATTAGTTGAAGTTTGTAAACTATTTTCATGTGTTTCAAAACCAACACATGCTCTTTTGGCTTCTAAAAGACGCCCAATTGACTTGCAAAAGGTGCCCTTTAAGACCCTTACTAACGCCCTTTTGAAGTCCAATTAAGCACCTTTTATTTTACTACTTAGTAACTACTTGATTCTCTGTTGATTGCATACCTACTTCTTATATGTGTTTTTGGCGTTATTTATAGATATTTTCTTTGAAATTATGTAATAATTTTTCAAACTCTTGTCTACAAGTTTTCGAAGTCTTAAAATGAAAAGATTTTCAATGAAAGAGGATGATAATAGGATAGAATGTTGATTGTCTTAGTCATATTTTTGTTTAATGAGCAACCTCGGCTCTTACGTTAAAGCAATGCGAAAAGCGTCCACACATTTAACGGAAGAGCCAATAATTAGCATCATTTATCGTATTTATATAGTAACAATCAAAGCATTGTATCGAATTATTTTCATGAACATAATTTTTTAAAACTATTCTTTGAAAGCTTAGAAATGACTTTTTCCTCTCTTTAGGACCTATTATAAGGACCTTAGAACGGCTTTTTTATATCTCCATAATATGGCTTTCAAACTTATCATTATCAATGTGTGAACGGTTCTTTACACGTGTCTTATAAGTGTTAATGGTGTGTACAGAGTAGTTGAGGAAGCTTGCTATACGTTCAGAATCATTGATACCCAATCGGATAAGTGCAAAGATACGCATCTCTGTAGTAAGTTGTTTCCTATCGAGAGGCTTTTGATCTGGTTCGTCAAAGAGTTCGTTGTATCGCTCAATGAAATGTGGGAAAAGCTTCAAAAAGGTCTCATCAAAATCCACAAACATCGACTTTCTTTCTTCTCCTAATTCACTCTCTTTTAATGAAGAACGCAAGTCTTCAAATCGATGCATGGAAATCTTGCGGTCAATAGAACGATAAAGTTTCTCGACCTTATTGATGTATTCCGAGTTGATATAGAATGATCTACCAATGTATTCATCTTTAATTTTATTCACCTCCTCCAACTGTTCGTTCTTAACTTCCAACTGTTGGTTTCGTCGTGCGATAAGTGCTTGTGCCTTCTTCAGCTTTATCATTTGTCTACGGATAAACCATCCTGCCATCAATAATCCAATGACAAAAAGGATAAAGATTATTGCAGCCATAGCAATAGCATTGCGTTGTCCCTGCATTATCTTGTATCTATCCTGTTCAATGATAGGTAATACGCTGCTAACCTCAATCACACGCTGTCTTGCTCCATAGAAGTTAGCATTTGCGAGTGACTCTCTCACGTACTCCGTAGCGTGCTGTATGTCTCCTTCTTTATAGAGAAGATTAGCCAACGTACAAAGAGCAGTAGTCTCTCTGACCACCCCTTCGTTGTCATATATGGCTGCTTGTGCAAGATAATCCATTGCTTGATCATTCTCTTTTAGAAAGAGATAAATCCATCCGATACAAGAAGTAACAATCGCTTTGTGGTGCAAATCCACTCCTTTCCTTTGTAAAAACTGCTTGAAAGTATCGAGAGAAGCCTCGTATTTCCGTTCTTTCATTTGTTTCATTCCTATCGCATAGAGCCATTCCGTAGAGCCTTCTGGAAGATAATGGAGCAAAGAATCAGTATATATACCTGCTTGTTTGACATACTGACTCTGGTAGGGTTCAGTGCGTGTATAGTCAGATACGTCATAGTAAAGGCGTGATGCCATTGTGTAATAAAGCTTTCTTGTATTGGGATTAATTCCTTCCGTGTGAATAGAGTGCAGTTCGTTGAAAGCCTCAGTGTACAATCCAGCAGACAACAAGCAGAATACTAAGTCACAATGTGCTTCAACCTCATAGTCAGGATTCTTCAGTCTACGTGCTTCAGAAAGCAAATGATTAGCATAGGCGTAGGCAGAATCGTATTGATAAGATGAATATTCTTTAAATAGCTGTCGGTTTATTTCAAATCTGTCTTTCGCTGGAATCGTTTTCAAACGGCCTTTTAATCGTTTGATTTTTTCAAGTTTTTCATGCTCAAACAGCTTCTTTTTTTCCAAACTTTGGTCGAGTTGGTTTAATCGTTCTTCCCATTTCTCATTGTTTGCAATACTGAATAAGGGAATAACAAGCAAGAATAATGACAGATATAACTTCATAAGCGTATTCATCTGAGGTATTGTTCGTTGATTATCAGATATTTTTAATCATCTAATCTAGATGCAAAAATAAATCTTTTATTAATAACTACAAAAAATATCGACTGGAACTTCTGTCCAGCCGATACATTATTTGTCCTATGGGAAAATATGTATTAGATACTTCCCCATAGGCAGCTTGGATATTATCTTACGATGATTTTCTTTCCCTTATGGATATAAAGACCTGGTTTCAGACTCTCCTTGGATGTTGTAATCTTATTTCCTTGTAGGTCATAGTAGGCTTCATCCACAACTGTCTTACCTGTCAAACCCTCGATACGATTGGTTTGATTAAGGTTATTCAAGTCGTCAGGTGAATTGATTTCAGCCTCAGAAAAATATTTGATAGCACCTAATGGAATCTTTAATTCAATACTCTTCTTGTTGGCATCGTCACTTCCATTCACCTCATCTCTATAATCGTGTGTGTCATTTACCCATGCGGTGAGCGTATGAATACCATTTATTGCAGTCCAAGTATTCTTTCCATTCGTACCACCAGTTGCTGAAAGTGTAATCTTCTGATGTGACTTCAAACCGCCATAGTGCTTGTCGTTCCATGTGATAACGTTAGTATTGCCATCTATCTGGAACTGTACACCGAGCTTTGTACCTGCTGGTACGTCTTTATCACCTGCATTAACAATCGTTGCTGTGAAGCGTACTTCATCGCCTGCATTGATAGTTTTTTTGTCAAAAGCAACCTTTGTAACAACGAGGTCATAGCCTCCCGTAACAGGAGTATAGTCTTCGTTGTTATCCTTTTCAGTCACATTAAACTTCTTCTCACGACTGTTATTATCTCTTGTTAACTCATCAGTAAGTTTATTACGATAGTCAGCTTCAGCCTTTACAGTGTGTCCTCCAGCTGTTGCTTTCCATGCTGATTGAGTTGTAAGGATGATGGTCTGCTTTGCTTTCAGTCCATTCTTATAGCTTGCGGTGACGAAACTTTGCTCGCCATCAACGGTTATCTTCACACTGATATTTACACCAGCAGGAATGTCAATATTACTTATGTTCTTAAGAGCAAACTTAAAGATAACATCGTCTCCTTCCTTCAGTGAAGTATTACCTTCGGCATTCTCCCATCGTAAACCTTGTAAAGCAATGTCATACCCTTTGATACCTTCCAATGGATTGACGATACCTCCTTGCTGACTTGTGTCTGCTTCGGGGAAATCTGGTACTTTATACGTAGCGTCACTCAGGTATTCATAACCGATAGCAGCCGCACGGCTCTTGTTATTATCTGTCCATACAGGCCATGTCTGGTTGTTTTTAATCTTATCCTCACTGACGTTTGCAATCTTAATACCATTGCTAAACTTCACGCCATCGACGTCTAAACGAATCGCACCAGTAGAGTGTTCCCATGTAGAATACTTGGTTGTCTGTCCTGCAAGAGAAGCACCAAGAATCTCTGTGTTCTTAAATTCAATGCCTGTTGGGCCTGACATAACACGGATAGCATCGAAAGGAGAGTCATAAATCTTCGTATTATTGAAGACTACATTGCGTACACCACCTTTGATATCAATGGCAGCTAAGTCCTCATGCCAGCTGTCATCGTTGGTTCCACAGCGCACAAGAATATTGTTATCAAAGCTAATCTTCTGTGTATTCTTATATTTTGGACCAGGGAATACATCATTCAGATGAATACCCGCAGCCATGAACATATCAGCAATATAGTTATTATAAATCTTATGACCATCACCACCATAGATGGCAATACCGCCTGCACGCCAGATGAGTTCAATGGTATTGTAAGCGAAGGTGTTGTTCTTTTCGTCCATAGCACCCATTGTTTCATCGTTCCACATTGCCAAACCATCATCTCCGTTGTTACGAACACTACAATTATAAACTGTTGCATTAGATGTTCCTTGGCAGAAGTTCACACCGTCAGCGAAGTTATTACGGATACGACAGCTGATAATCTTAACACCATTGCTATAATCTACTTTACCATTGTAATCGCCTATCCAGAAGCCACACTCAAAGTGATCTTCCCATACATGATGGATAACACTTCCGCCCTTGAAGACATCCATGAAGCATTTATACACTGCTTGCTGGTTATGACGACTTCTCAAATTAGAGTTCAAATAGAGGTTACAGATTTCAACATTGTTGCAGTAGCCATCTGGTCCGTGTGATCCATTACCGCCAGAGATACCACCTCCGAAACGATTCGGATTCGTAAACTTAAGGTTGGTGTACCACATACCAGCACCAGTAATCTTTACATCGGATGCAAAGATGTACCAGATACCGCTCAACTCAAATGTTCCAGCAGGAATATAAAGAATCTTTGAGCCTGCGTCAGCATCCTTTAAAGCTTCCTCAAAAGCCTTTAGATAATCATTCCCTTTGACATACTTGCGATATTTAGCATCTGTAACACTCACCGCACCAGCAGGGCATTCAATCTCTTCTGGCACAATCTCGGTCTCAATGAAGTCTACTCCATATTTATAACCATTGGCACCAGAACTCTGAATGCGGATTCTATCGCCTGCTCGAAGTGTCTTATTAAGAAGGAAGTGGGTCTCATCAAAGGCAAAACAAGCTGGTCCACCATCATCTTTATCAGCTGGATTACCACCAGAAAAGTACTGATACATATAATAAGACGTCAGATTAACCGTCTGCACCTTCTTGTCATTTACATAGACATCCAACGAACCATTCAATCCCATTCCGTCAGGAGAATCAGGCATTGTAAAGCGCAATGTCACACCATTAGCATCTCCCTTCATGGTCCACTCGGCGTAGGAACCATTAGAAGGAAGGTCAACATAAGACTGTCGAGAAGCCTGTGAAGCTATGTTCTTACGGTCCCAAGTAGGAGAGGTCTTCAAGGTGGCACCTCCTCCAAGCCTTGCTGTTTCAGAGTCATAACGTGTGTAAGGCATCAAAGCACCCACTCGTCCCTTAGCATCAGCTGATGGGATATTCCAGTCATCAGCGTAAGATGCCTTTGACACCATCGTACAAGACAATAGAAGTGTCAGAGCAATAAATAACTTTTTCTTCATCATATTACTTGATTTAGTTTTTATAAAAGGAGTTTTTGAGATTATACTTTATGATGACAAAAATAGGGTTTTCATGCTATAATGTAAAGTTAAAAAAGCCAATTACAAATCTTTCAAGTGCATGTAAATATTATTATCTTGATTATCAGTTAATTATAAGTATATTAATTGAGTTTAATACAAATAAAGTCTGCGTCTTAGAAAGAGTAAATAGGGCATATACTGCCATATTTCCATTGAATAACAAGGTTATATTATAGGGTGATGACCTTTAAATACAAGGTATTGATAATTAGTTTATTATGTTATATATGGGTACTTATATAGCTCTATTTTCTTTATATTTATAAATGACAAGCCTTAAAAATAGTTGACATCAGCATTATTTTCAGTAATTTCGCTATCAGAAATGATAATAAACGCTTGGTATTTTTACCTAATACAATAAGAATTGTTTGGTTTTTGTTCAGTGGAATATAGACCTATTAGATTAATGAATTAAAGTTAGGTTTAGTTTAACGGAGTGCAAACTTCAGAATGATATTTGGTATATATATTTGTTATTTGGGTAATTTAAGTAATATAGATTTAATTAGACGCATTTTATAAGTTAATTAAAGAAGATAGAGCTTGTCGTGAGACAGGCTCTATCTTTTTGTTCTCTATTCTGCTAAGTACATGGATTGTAAATAGAATAAAGGCTTATACACTTGTATGGTATTAATATCTCAAATCAGATGGTCTTTCAAAGTGGGATTAGTTTAAAGCTATAATGCACATAAGTAAAATAAATAATTAGGTCTATCCATTAGCATATTTATTTTTCTTCTACAAACTATTTATTCCCTTATTAGTTGGTATTTGTAAACTATTTTTACGTAGTTCAAAACTAATACATGCTCTTTTGGCTTTTAAAAGACGCCTAATTGACTTGCAAAAGATGCCCTTTTGAGGTCTAACTAACGCCCTTTTGAAGTCCAATTAAGCACCTTTTCTTATACTACTTTATAACCAACTGATTTCCTGTTGGTTACAAACCTACTCATTATGTGTGTTTTTGTCCTTATTTATAGAGGTTTTATTTGAAATTATGTAATGATTTTTCTATACCTTGTCTGTAAGGTTTGAAGTATTAAAATGAATACCATAGTAATAAAAACTATATTTTTGTGATCTAATGAAAGCCTTGAGTTAAATGTTAATAATTGCATTTCTTTTAGCTGAAAGTTTGTTGTTTTGAGGCTAAGAAAGGGCTAAAAAGGTAATATTCAAGTTATATTATTTGCTCTATACGATAATAGAGATAGTTTGATTATCAGTTATTTATGATTCAATATAGCTAATTTACGTTTATACAATTATCAGTTTTCTTTACTTAATGAATAATGATAACTAACTTTGCCAATAAAGAAATAATCAACAAAAGTAAAAATTCAATAACTAAAAACAAGATTCACTATGAGAACAATCAGAGATAATTTGTTCGCTATTGGGCTACTCTTTTCTACGGCAATGGCGTTCACGGGATGTTCTACAGTTGATGACGGAAGTTTCACAGCACCGATAACGCTGAGCGAAAAGATTGGCGGTAAGTGGGTTGTTAACTCTGTTCTGCAAACTGATGAGGCGAATGCCCGTACAAAGACATTGACAGACCTACTCGATTTTAGTACGTTTGTCATCAATCTAAACCAAGATGAAGCTGGTAATCCTTCGACCTTCACGATAGAAGGAAGTGCACCACTTTTGTTGCCAACAAGTGGCACATGGAAGATGGATTACAATTTCACAAAGAGTGATAACACGCCAAGTCGACTCCTTCTCAATGACGGAAAGGCCGAGACAGCACTCACTGTAACGGCAGTGCCGGGTAATACGAAGACGTTAGAATATCGTTTGACACGCAAGACAAACGGCCAGCCTTTTGTTTCTTACACTTATAATCTGACGCAGGCAGTAAAGTAAATTTGGAGTTTGGAAGTTATCAGAACTTATTCTCTTGGGCTTATCAAGGCTTTAAAGTTTTCCTTTTCAAGGACTTTTCTATAAGTTACAATCTTATGTTATTACTTCCTAACTCCCCTAAAATAACAGAATCAATATGAAGAAGATATTATTTGCATTGATGTGCTTGTTCCCCTTGGCATTGTTTGCTGATGGTGTAGAACTACCGAAGGCACCAAAATGCTGGACAGTTCCTGCTGTCTTCACGGCTGATGAAGAGGTTACTTTCTATTATGATTTGACCGATGTCGGTTTTCAGGAGGGTGTCGACCTCTATCTATGGGCATGGCAACCAACTGAGCCAGATGCTGGTCATGGTGGCAATTCGTCTGACTTTGCAAAGTTGGAATACGTTGGTAACAACATCTATAAGAAGACAATGGTACCGACACAGTATTTTAACAGCGATGTATCAAAGTTTGAGGACGATGCTTGGCCAGGCTTTTGGCAACGTCTGAAGACGAAGGATGGTAGTATGTGGTCGGGTGTTTTCGCAGCTCCTGACAGCCGTTCTGAGTTTAAGGAGTTTAAGAAGTCGGGTGATGGAATCCGTTTCTTCAGTGGTAAGAAAGATAAGGGTTTCACCGATAAGTTCACCTTAGACGAGCCATTGACGGTAGTTTTCAATCCTGATGTATATAAATTAGGTGAGAAGACACTGACAGAATTGGCAAAAGATGCCGACTTCGTAGAGTTTGCTGCACACTCAGGTTTGAACGATTGGACCGTACAACAGACCTTGGATGTATGGCGTCCTGCGGTGTTAGCAAAGACAGGTTTGAAGAAACTTTCTAATGGTTTGTATGTTTGGAATGTAGGTGTTCCAAGTGAATACTACGCTTATAACCCACAAGATGCGGGTCAGGCAGATAAGCCAACTATCCTTGCTGATCCCGATGAAAAGGCAGCTTTTCAGCTTGAAAATATGACTTATCTTATCATAAAGGTTATTAAGGATGCTGCTGGAGCTAACCAATGGGGCGTGAATAGTGGTGATCAAAAGCAGAAGGCAGGTACGGCTACTCCTTATCCAGACCCTGTTTTCTCTTATTTCCCAACACGTCTAAGCAGTAAGGATATCCTTACCTTGACACGTGAATACAATGAGCGTACGGCTGGTGACTTGAAATATACAATCGTTGCAGGCACAAAGACGATTACTGGTACTATGCCTGGCGTGCGTGATAAGCGTGAGGCAACACTCGACTTAAACAAGGAGTTGCAGGGAGTAGAGGCTTCTGAACTGAAGGTAACAGTAAAGGATCAGCATGATAAGACGGTTGTTACATCAACAATACCGCTCGTTGTGGCTGATTAATAACGGAAGGGGAGAGATTTACCCCTTATCTTATTCAATCCATAAAAGCATTAAATTCTATGAAACTAACAATAAAAAATAAACTATCAGGACTCATCCTCTTTGCGTTGATGATGTTCTGTAGTCAGGTATCAGCGCAGGATTTTACTGCTACTGGTACGGTATCCGATAGCGGTCATGAACCACTTATTGGCGCTTCGGTGAGTGTTGTAGGCGGTAAGGTGGGTGCTATCACTGATATTGATGGTAATTTCAGTATTCAGTGTCGGCAAGGTGATATGCTCGAAATCACCTATGTGGGTTATACAAGTCGTAAGGTGCAGGCAGGAAAAGGCTTGAAAATAGTGATGGAAGAGGATGCCAAGACGCTTGATGAGGTTACTATTGTGGGCATTGGCTATGGTAAGATGCGCAAGAGTGACCTTACGGGTGCTATTGCCTCAGTCAGTTCGAAGGATATGAAACAAGGTGTTATCACCTCTACTGAGCAGTTGTTGCAAGGTAAGGTAGCTGGTCTTTCTATCGTACAAAGCTCTGGAGCTGTCGAGTCGGGTGCTTCTATTCGTCTTCGTGGTGGTACATCTTTGTCGGCAAGTAATGGTCCTTTGGTTGTTGTAGACGGTATTCCGGGTGTTGATATCAACTCTGTTCAGCCTTCAGAGATTGTCAGCATGGATATTCTCAAGGATGCCTCTGCTGCGGCTATCTATGGTTCTCGTGGTGCAAATGGTGTTATCATCATTACTACCAATCGTCAAGGCTCTGACACTGAGGTAAATACTGTTCAGTATAATGGCTATGTTGCCTTAGCTTCTGCAGCCAAGATGCTCGACTTACTATCGGCAAATCAGTGGCGTAGTTACGTTCGTTCAACAGGCAATATGAATGCTTTAGACTTCGGAGCAAGCACCGACTGGCAGAAAGAACTTATGCGTACGGCTATCTCTCATGGGCATAATGTTAACTTCTCATCGTCAAAGAAGAAGCATGGATATCGTGCCAGCTTCACTTATAACAACAATGAAGGTGTTATTAAGAACAATACTATGAACCGACTTGCAGGTTCTCTCTCTGCTTATCAGACTGGAATGAACGGGCGTTTACGCTTGGATGAGGGTATCAATACCAACTTTGACAGTTGGCATCCAGTCGACAACCGTATCTTTGAACGCATGACTAACCTTCAACCAACCTTCCCTGTCTATAATCAAGACGGTAGCTATGCTCAATTCAATGGTACTAACACAGAGAATCCAGTAGAGTTAAACAACAACAGAACCGAAGATCGCAAGCGTCATCGCTTCTTAGGCTACTTGAAGGCAGAGCTTTCTCTTCTCGAAGGATTGGTAGCTACGGTCAATACATCCTATGAATTCAACTCTGTTAAGTCGGGCTTATACAAGCCTACTTACGCTCGAATGGAGGGACAGAGTGAGCATGGATGGGGTCAAAGAATCTATGATGACTATACAAACAAGCAGTTAGAGCTTTACTTAACATACGATAAAAAGTTCGCAGACATCCACCATTTGAATCTTATGGGTGGTTATTCTTACCTCAATAACACCTATGAAGGCTTCAGTTCTACCCGCTCTGGCTTTGATTCTGATGCTTTTGGATATAACAACTTAGGTGCAGGAACAGATCACAGACAGGGAGATGTGGGTTCTTATAAGGGTGAATCAAAACTCATTTCGTTCTTTGGTCGTGTGAACTACAGCCTGATGGACCGCTATATGCTTACTGCTACACTTCGTAATGATGGTTCTTCTCGCTTCGGTCAGCACCATAAGTGGGGTGTATTCCCTTCTCTTTCTTTGGCTTGGCGTATCTCTGAAGAGCCTTTCATGACTTCAACACGTGAGTGGCTCGACAACTTAAAGCTTCGTGCAGGCTTCGGTGTGACAGGTAATCAAAATGGTATTGGCGAATATAAGTCGCTTTCTATCCTCTCTGCAGCAGGTTCAGCCTACTACGATGGGACTACGGGAACATGGAAAAACTCCTATACACAGATTCAAAACCCTAATCCTGACCTTAAATGGGAGTCAACAGCACAGTGGAACCTTGGCCTTGACTTCTCTCTATACAATAGATTGAATGGTACGTTAGAACTTTACTATAAGAAGACTTCCGACCTCCTTTGGACTTACCCAGTGCCACAACCTCCATACCTTGTGGGTACGATGTTGGCGAATGTTGGTGACTTAGTAAATAAGGGATTTGAGCTTACTTTGGGTTATAAAGCAGTCCGCACGAAGGATTGGACACTTGATGCTAACCTCTCTCTTGCCTACAACCATCAGGAGATTACGAAGCTTTCTAACGACCAGTATCAGGCAGTAGGACTTCAAGCAGGCCCATTGCACAGTGTTCGTGGTATGTCAAACACCTACGCACAGGTTATCAAAGAGGGCTTTCCAGCAGGTGCCTTCTGGGGTCCTCATTGCACAGGAATATCAGAAGATGGCAAGTATATGCTTGAGAAAGACGAGAATGGAAAGGTGAAGGAAGGCTATTTAGGCTCAGCAATGCCTAAGTGGAACCTTGGTCTTTCACTCAATGCAATATGGCGTGACTTCGATGCAAGCATAGCTGCTTACGGTATGTTTGGACAGAAGGTACTGAATGTTAGCCGCATGGTGATGTATGATCCAACACGCTTCCCATCACAGAACACCCTCGACGACTTCATGAAGAGCGGTATTACTGATAATCCAACTTTCTCTGATTACTTCATAGAGAATGGTGATTTCTTCCGTCTACAGTCTATCACTTTGGGTTATTCTGTTCCGCTGAATGCAGTGAAGAAGATGGGTCTTAGTCGTCTACGTTTCTATGTGACAGGCGAAAACCTCTTCTGTATTACAGGCTATAAGGGTATCGATCCAGAAGTAAGTGTACCAGATAACGTACTGAACTCACCAGGTATTGACTTCTTTAATAGTTACCCACGACCACGCACTTTCTCATTGGGTGTCAACATTGGCTTCTAATCTTACCGTAACATTCAACATTATAAGAACATAATTATTATGAAACGATTGAATATTAGCATATCAAATATCCTTCCTGGACGGAAGACTTGGTTAGGAGTAGGACTGCTCTTGGCAATGGCTTCCTGTACTGACCTTAACGAACAACTCTACGATAAGGTGTCGCAAGATGACTATGGAAAGACTTCTTCTGAGGTAGCAACCATCGTTGGAGGTGCTTATGCTACGCTCCGAGGCTATGGTTCTGGTACTCCTGAGGGCGCAGGTATCATCTGTTATCCTACTTGTGAGTATGTCTTCTTCACACAGGAATGCTCAAGTGATGAAGCATGTATCCCAACCCGTGGTACAGACTGGTATGATGGTGGTCGCTATCAGCAGTTCCAACGTCACAATTGGGATGCTAAGAACTCTGGTATCCTCTCTGTATGGCGATATAACTTCACTGGTGTTTCAAAGGTGAATGCCATCATCTATCAGGTAGAACAGAGTGGACTGACCACAGAGGACAAGCAGAAAGTGGAGGCAGAGTTGCGTGGCTTGCGTGCTTACTACTATTACAACCTGCTTGATTGCTTTGGAAACGTACCTGTTGTGACCGACTTCACGCAGAAGGAACTCCCAACGAATACTCCGCGTAAGGATGTCTTTGCCTTCATTGAGAAGGAACTCAAGGAGATCATTCCACTCTTGCCTTCTGGCATTACCTATGGTCGTTTTACCCAGAACGTTGCCAATATGCTCTTAGCACGACTCTATCTCAATGCCGAGGTGTTTACTGGTACGGCTCGTTGGCAGGACTGTCTTGATGCTTGTAATAAGGTTCAAGGCTATTCGCTGACAGCAAATTATAAGGCAAGTTTCGCTATTCAGAACGAGAAATCTCCTGAAATCATCTTCGCAATACCTTACGATCACAAGCAGGGAACCGTAGGTAACTATCTTGCAAGTATGACTTACCACTATAACCAGAAGTTGGCTTTCGACCCAGCTGGCGTTTATCAGTGGTGTGGTAACGGTATCTGCGCACAGCCGGGACTCTATTCATCATTCGATGCGAAGGATGTACGTCGCCAAAGTCTGCTCATCGGTCAGCAATATAGTGCTAAGGATGGTTCTGAAGTACTGATGGATGATGGCTCACCATTGAACTATACGGAGGAGATTGACAACTTCACCGATGCTACAAAGAATGCTGGTGCCCGTCTGAACAAGTACGAATGGAGTGCTAATGACTCTTGGGAGCGCGATAACGACTGGGTACTAATGCGCTATGCAGAGATTTTGATGATGCAAGCTGAGTGTAACTTCCGTTTGGGTTACACCTCAACAGCACTCACTTATATCAATCAGATTCGTAAGCGTGCAGGCCTTGACGACCTCACAACGCTCACCCTCGACGATCTTGACACAGAGTGGAAGCACGAGTTTGTATTTGAGAATCTGCGCCGTACAACCAACATCCGTTTCGGAACTTACTTCAAAGCGTGGTGGGAGAAGCCAGCTGATCCTGCCGACAAGCATACGGGTATCTATCCAATTCCACAAGAGGAGTTGAGCAAGAACCCTAACTTAAAGCAGAATCCCGGTTACGAAAGTTAATTTTTGAAGGGTTTAGTGTTATAAAGATGCCCAATGGTACGGCAGGGATTTTAGGTCCATGCAGTTGCCATTGGGTTTTAAAGGCTTTATTAGAGAAACTTTATATAGCTTGGAATAAGCTACTAACGCTTACGAAAACAGCCCCTTTTATGATGCAACAACCCATGTAATATCAAGTTAATAACATGACTTTCTCCTATAGAAAAGCTGTCTGTGGCAAATTACTTTCATGAAGAAAAATATTTTTCATCGTGAAAAGAAATATTTTTTTTCATGAAAATAAATATTTTCTGTCATGAGAATAATTCGGAGAAGATGACTTTTTATACTATTAGAGTTCACCTTTATGGTATTTAAAGTTTATCTTTGTGCTAACGAAAGGGCATCTTCTTCAAAGCAATAGAAAGTAGGGTCGAGGTGGCAACGTAATAAGTAAAAAATTACCTATACCTACTTAAAGAATGGGAAGGTCAGCTAAGAGAACAATAGACAAGATGAAGTTGAAATCAGTATTTACATTTGCAGCTGTCTCAGGATTGCTTTTTGCGTCTTGTGCAGACAGCTATGAGGGTGCACCTAAGAAGACTGAAGGCAGTCAGCAGACTATGCAAGTCGTGCCCGTTGCTGTTACAAAGTCAAATACCATGCAGGTATATGCACATTATATGCCTTGGTTTGAAACCACCACATCCAACCCTAAGAACGAAGGAAAGTGGGGTTACCACTGGACAATGAAGAACTGTGACCCTAACAAGACCGATGCTAACGGCAAAAGACAGATAGCTTCACACTATTATCCACAGACGGGTACTTATGCAAGTGGCGATGAGGCTGTGTTGGATTATCAGTGTTTGCTGATGAAATATGCTGGATTAGATGGTGTGATGGTCGACTGGTATGGTATTAATAGTGATAATTCAATTGCCTTACATAAGTCGAATACCGAAGCACTCTTCCGTGCTTTGAAACGTGCAGGGCTCAAGATGAGTGTCGTTTATGAAGACAGAACACTCGAAGGAGTGACAGATAAGGTTGGAACAGTACGTCAGGACTTACGTTATTTAGCTGAGAACTTCTTTAAAGATGATAGTTATGTGAAGGTTGAGGGTCGTCCATTGTTATTAGACTTCGGTCCTATTCAGATGGAATCGCCAAAAGATTGGTACCGTAGTTTCTCTATCCTCACCACAAAACCGATGTTCCTTGTACTGGAAGGAAAGATGGGAAGCGTTAATAATGCTACTTATTCAGACAATGCACAAGGTGTTTATACGTGGGTAAATCCTAATCCTAACTATGCTATAGCTAAGGATTATAAGTGCTTTGTAGGCGGTGCTATGCCTGGTTTCTGGGACTATTACAAAGAAGGTGAGGGTGGTACAGGTTATCAAACCTACAGTGCTGAGAACGGAGCGTTGTTCCAGAGACAGCTTGATGCAGCCCGACAGGCAGGTCTGAAGTATCTGCAAATAAGCACATGGAACGACTATGGCGAGGGAACTACTATCGAACCAACCTTGGAGTATGGGTATAAATACCTCCTCATGTTGCAGAAGTTCACTGGCGTAAGCTATCAGCAAGCCGACTTAGAACTTATCTATCGCTGGTATCAAGCACGTGTTGCACAACCTAATAATGCGAAGATAAAGGAGGCATATAATGCCCTTGTACAGTTAAAGACAGCTGAGGCAAAAGCCTTGCTTGATGCTGTTAATGGTAAGAATTAATATTATTAAAATCTCAATAAATGAAAACAGAACGTTTTAAAAATCTCTTTTTAGTGCTGTGCTTTGCACTCCTTCCAATGGCAATGATGGCAAAGCAGGAAGCTACGGTGAGTTCACCTTCGGGCAATCTTACATTGACAGTAGGTGTTGATAAGGCTGGACGACCTTATTATTCCTTACGTCGTGGAGGGGAAGTAATCCTTCTCCCTTCAGCTTTGGGAATGAAACTGAAAGATGGAAGTCTTGATAGTGACTTTCGTGTTGTGGCTTTTGCAAGAGCTACAAAGGACGAAACGTGGCGCCAACCATGGGGAGAAGAAGTCGATGTGCGCAACCATTATAACGAGTTGACTATGAAGTTGGCACAGAAGAAAGGATTGCAGCGACAGCTGAATATCGTCTTCCGTGTCTTTGACGATGGTATGGGCTTCCGTTATGTGTTCCCAGAGCAAAAGCAGTTGAAGGACTTTGTCATCACGGATGAGGCTACAGAATTTTGCTTTAAGGGTGATTCAGAGGCTTGGACATTGCCATACGATGCAGCTTACTATGAAGGACTGTGGACAAAGGAACATCTTAGTAAGAAGGGAAAGGTGTGTACTCCGGTTACTATCGAGGCAAAACCAAACCTTTATATGATGCTTCATGAAGCGAATCTTACTGATTATGCTTCGCTGAATGTTAAGCCTGTGGAGACAAAAGATGGTAATGTAAGATTGAAGGCTGAGTTAGTTCCATGGTCAAATGGCGACTTGGTGCGTGCAAAAGCTCCTTTCGTCAGTCCTTGGCGTATGTTGTCAGTGGAGAATAAGGTGGGCGGTTTGATTACAAACCGTGTCATGTTAAACCTCAACGACCCTTGTAAGATTAAGGATACATCATGGATTACAACAGGAAAGTACGTCGGTGTATGGTGGTCTTACCACATGCAGACAGCAACGTGGGCTCCCGGTCCTAAGCATGGTGCCACAACCGAGAACACAAAACGCTACATCGACTTTGCTGCAAAGCATGGTTTCAAGGGCGTATTGGTCGAAGGTTGGAACTATGGATGGGAGAACGACTGGGGTAAGGAAGGTGATAAATTCAACTTCACAAAGGCTTATCCTGATTATGACTTTGAGGGATTGCAGAAGTATGCACTGTCAAAAGGTGTTTCACTCATTGCTCATAACGAGACAGGTGGTGCTGCAAAGAACTACGAAGATCAGTTAGAAGAAGCCTTCTCTCTCTATGAGAAGATGGGTATCAAGGCTATTAAGACGGGTTATGTCAATAATCTAATGGACGATAAGGAGCACCAACACTCTCAATATGGTGTACGTCACTATCGCAAGGTGATAGAGGCTGCAGCCCGTCATCACATTATGGTGGTTAATCATGAGCCTGCTATGCCAACAGGTTTACAGCGTACTTATCCAAACCTCATTGCCAGTGAGGGTGTTAGAGGACAAGAGTGGAATGCTTGGGACGGCAATGGTGGCAATCCTCCTTACCATCTTTGTGTGCTTCCTTTCACCCGTCAATTGGCTGGACCGATAGACTTTACACCAGGAATCTTTAATCTTGAAGGTAAGGTTTTTCCTAATACGCATCCACATACAACACTTGCTAAGCAGTTGGCTGAGTATGTTGTTATTTATACTCCATGGCAGATGGCAGCCGACGAGATCGAAAACTACAAGGACCAACCAGCCTTCGCTTTCATCGAGGCGATGCCTTCTAACTGGCAAAGAATAGTTGTTCCAATGGCGGAGATAGGGAAGTATATTGTTACAGCACGTAAGGATCACGATAGTGAGAACTGGTTTGTAGGAGGTATGAGTGACGAGAATGCACGTGATATCAAGTTGAAACTCGACTTCCTTTCACCTGGTACAAGTTACAAGGCTATCATCTATAAGGATGGTCCTGATGCTGAATACGATAAGAATCCATACTCTATGACGATTGAGCAGCAGGTGGTTAACAACGAAACAGTACTTAACTTGCACTTGGCTAAGAGTGGTGGTTTTGCCATTCAGTTGGTTTGTTTGAAGTAAGAAAATACTTTCCAAGATGATTATCAAGCCTTGATGACAAGATTATTGGGGCTTGGTAATCATTTTTTCTTTTGTATTATTGGGTAAATGTCTACCATTATGTAATTGGTTATTAATGCCTTATTATATCTCTTATCATGTCAATAATGATTCTTCATAACCCTTTTCTATCTTCGTGTTGATATCCCGCACATAATGTGCGGAGGGTTAGCACGAGTGGTGCGGGGCGTTAGCACGGATGGTGCGGAGTGTTAAACACGATGCAATACGTTGTTAGTATAGTTATTGTATAGCATAGAAAGAGTAGGAAAGAATCCTATTTTAAGTTGTTTTTTTCACTTTTAAACTTGTGTTATCAGATTATTTTCGTTAGTTTTGCATTGTATAATGCGCACATAGATTAGGTAGTAAATCACTACTGGTTAGGTGATTGATAATGATTTTATTGATGTTGTTTGTTGTAATGGGAAACAACTTTGTATTTCATCTATATCATCTTTTCAGCCGTAAAAACATAGAGAATATGAAAATTAATAGGTTAATCGTTACTTTAGGTATGATGGCTATTGCCATAACCGCACATGGTCAGACCTCAACGATATCGGGTGTATTACTCGATTCTTTGACCCATGAGGGTGAACCATACGCCACTATTAGAGTCTATAAAGGCAAGAAAAGCGACAAACCAGTGGCTATGTCGGTGACTGCAGAGGACGGAAAGTTCTCTCAAAAGGTAACGGGACAAGGTAACTATCTTATCTCCTTTACTTCGATGGGACGTAAAGAGATTTTGCGTAGGGTACAACTTACGGAGACTGGAGGCATTATCGATCTCGGAAACCTCCTTGTACAAGATGATACAAAGCAGTTGAAGGGTATCGAGGTTGTGGCTCAGAAGCCACTTGTAAAGATGGAAACCGATAAGATGACCTATGATGTACAGAGCGATAATGATGTCAAGACCAATACCGTACTTGATATGTTGCGCAAGGTTCCGATGGTAACAGTGGACGGACAGGATAATATTACTGTTAATGGACAAGGTTCCTTCAAGGTCTATGTGGACGGAAAACCTAACGTAATGTTCTCTTCCAATCCTTCACAGATATTCAAAGCAATGCCTGCTTCGGCTGTGAAATCAATCGAAGTAGTCACAAACCCCGGTGCAAAATATGATGCAGAAGGAGTCGGTGGTGTGCTGAATATCATCATGAACACTGGTGATGGAAAGAGCAAGGCAATGATGAACGGATATAATGGTAGTGTAGCTCTTAGCTTAAGTAACAGGGGTTCTCGTACCACAACCTTCTTTAGCGGACAGCAAGGAAAGTTCACCTACAGTGCCAATGTCATGGGAACGAAAGGCAAGATGAATGGAACTGAAACCGAAATGCGCCGTACTTCATCTGATGGGTCTGCTATGTCTTATTGGCAAAAGGGCAATACAAACATCAATTTTACGATGGCTAACATCAGCTTAGGCTATGAACTCGACTCTATGAGTAATATCGGTGCTACCTTTGGATTGACCTCTCACAAGATGAAGAACGATGGCCATCCTACGACAACCTTCTCTGGTGGAGCCTATGGAACAGGTTTCACGTATGGAAATGAGATGACGATGGAGAATAAGAGTACGTCGTTTAACGGTAGTGTAGACTATCAACGCTTCTTCAATAAGGCACGTACAAGTAGTCTGACATTGAGTTATCTCCTTACAACCTCACCTGCAGAAAACAACAATCGACGCATTTATGATGCCTTACCAGCAGGTGTGTCGATCCCTTTAATAGACCTTTATTCGGCTGCAAAGATGCGTGGAACGGAGCATACTGTACAAGTTGACTTTACGACTCCATTAGCAAAAGGACAGACATTGAGTACTGGTTTGAAGTTTATCTCTCATCGCAACACATCGGATTCTAAGTTCTATGACATCATAGGCAGTACAGAGGTCTATAATGCAACTAACAGTGTGGACTACAAGAACACACAGAGTATCTTGGCAGAGTATGCTGAGTACAGTGCGACAATGGGTAAGTTTGGTGCAAAGGCAGGCTTACGTTATGAGCATACGTGGGAGAAGGTGAATTTTATTGTTGGTTCTGGTGCCGACTTTAAGAAGAATTATGGAAGTCTTGTTCCCTCTGCCAGTCTCAGTTATAACATCTCTGGCGGAGTCAACTTAGGCTTGAATTACAACATGCGCATCAGCCGTCCGGGTGTTAGTTACCTCAACCCATATATCGATCGTTCCAATCCAACAGTCTTGAGTTATGGTAATCCGAATCTATCAGTTGAGAAGAGCCACAATGTAAGTTTAGTATTCAATTACTTTACACCGAAGTTTATGATGAATATGACGCTTGGTGAAGCTTTTGCTAATAACCAGATAGAGCAGTATTCATTCATGAACGGAACCGTATTGAATACTACCTATGGCAATATCGTGCGTAGTCGTTGGACCAATTTCAGCACCTTTATGAATTATGCTGTCACCCCTAAGACACGTATCATGCTCAATGGTGGCGTTGACTATGGAGATATTCGTTCAGAGCAGTTGGACGAACACAATCATGGATGGCAAGCAAGCGCATTCTTAGGCGTACAACAAACCTTCCCATGGAAGCTGAATTGGAGTATATTTATGGGTGGACTGACAAAGAAACGTTCATTGCAGGGATATAGCGGAGGCTTTAATATGTTCACGTCAACCCTTTCAAAGAGTTTCATCAAGGACAAACTCAACCTTAGTTTGATGTATTTCGTACCGTTGACAGGCAAGATGCACATCAAGCAATACAGCCATGGTGCTAACTTCGAGAATCACATGAACTTCACGATACCAGCACAACACGTGGCATTAACTATCACTTGGAATTTTGGAAATACTAAGAAGCAGTTCCAAACACACAAGAGTAATATTTCAAATGACTTCCAAGAGAAGAAGAATGACCAACAAATGAACGGTATTGGGATGGGTGCTGGCACTGGTATGTAGCCCTATCGCCGAATTATTTTCATGAAAATAAATATTTCTTATCATGAAAAAAAATATTTCTTGTCGTGAAAATAATTCTTTTTGTTCATGAATAAAATTCATTGTTGTGGGCTTTCTGTATGATAAACACAGGTAGAATGTAGGTTTTCCACATGTTTATTCTACGTAAAAAGAGCATAAAAAAGAAGCGATATCAAGGTGTTTTTGATGTCGCTTTTTCCTTTTCTTATGTCTTATAAACGGTTGTTAGTAAGTGTGTTAATAGTCACACAAACTTGTGTCACACAAACTTGTGTGACACAAGTTTGTGTGATTGCTAATTTATTACTATATTTGCAGTCGTAAGACAAGCTAAAACCGTAATGATTATGTGCAAGAAGTTTGTTATATTAAGTATCGTTCTCTTTGGATTAATAGTATCCATTTCTTTAGTATTTTTGCTAAACAGATGGAATGCAATGCATGGACAGGTAGACTGGGATGAGGTTCAATGGTACACAGCAGATAAGATTCCTGTCAGTCCAAAAGACTTCCAAAATGATTTTGAAGAGATATTCGAACAGGTCAAAGAGAAGTACCCATATACTGCAAAGAAACACATCAAGCTTGATTCGATTCACGCTATATGCCTTCAACGAATTGACACCATGCAATCGAAAGTGGCTTATTCATTACTTATAATGGAATTCTTTGCCAACTTGAAATGCACTCATGCAAATAATGAAAACATACTATATCCTTGGTTCATACAAGGAGATAATATCATTGCCATTGGGAATCGTGTGTTTGTTAATCGTCCTTCAGTCTTTGCTATAAAGGCTGGATTGCAAGATAAAGACGAGATTGTAACTGTTGATGGTGTACCTACAAATAAATGGGTGATGCATAATAGCAAATATGTCTCAGCTTCGACTGATGCCACTCACTATCTGCTATCAGCTTTGACCATACTCTGTAGTTATACAAGTCCAATAAAGACACTTGGTATTATTCGCCATGGAAGACCAATAACTATCACCCTTCATCTGCAATCTAAGTCTGTTCCAACAAAAGCAGAGGAACAAAACGTAACTTGGGGAAAGGTTTCTTCAAAGGTTGGATATATTAACGTAAAAAGCATGCAAGATAATGCTGACACTGAATTCAGCAAAGCTTTGAAGTATCTAAGCAAACTCCCATACTTGATAGTTGATGTACGTCAGAATGGTGGAGGTAACAGTTGGATAGGAGATAATATTGCTCAGAACTTAATAAAAGGTAAACGACGTATTTGGAATGGGTCTACAATAGCTCCTTCTACTAACAGCTATAAGGGAAAAGTAATCATCTTGATGGGTCATTATTCCTGTTCTTCAGCTGAGACTTTTCTCATTACAATGAAAGAAAGTGGTGATGCCGTGTTGGTTGGTACATCTTCAGCTGGTGATACTGGTGGTATTATTTGTCTTTTTAAGACATCACACGGAATATTCTATCGACTTCCTGTAGGACATTCGTCAGGTACTTCTTCCAAGGGTTTCCCATTAGAAGGGAAAGGGATAAGCCCGAACTATTTGGTACCAATGAAAGTTGATGACTTCTTATCAGGGAAAGATACTCAATTGTCTTATGCTCTTCAACTGCTTCAAAAATAGCAGTCAGCATTAGAAAGTTTGTGTGTACGCTTGTTTTCGAATATATTATCGAATCTAAGAAAAGCATTTTACTTCTACTCAAGACTCCCCTTACATAAACAAAGGACGATAAAAGCGAAATACTTCTATCGTCCTTTGCTATTCATTCTTGCTTTCTCTGCTTATATCTTGATGTTTTAGAGAGAATAGAAGTGAAGAAAACAAAAGGCGTCAAGCCAATAGCTTATCGTATAGAGGAATAGTATGATACGATAAAAGCTATTGGCTTGACGTCTTTTATTTCGTTGTTGCTCTTTTTATTTCGTGACAGCTATGTTTTATTATTTCGTTATCATCTTTCTTGATATGCGTAAGAGGATGGCAAAAAGGATGCAGGCAGAGATGAAACCAGCGATGGCATCAATGAGGTAATGCGCTTGGATATAAACTGTGGCACAGCAAAGTAGGAGATAGAAGGGTACCAAAATAGCCAAAAGCTTATAGTTACGATCGTGCCAAAGGAGCAACATACAGATGGTGCTGACACCAACGTGTGAGCTTGGGAAGGCTGCAGTAGGACGTTCGCCAGCTTCTTTCGCACTTTCAACAAGGTGATAAAAGATGCCATCAGTATATCCTGGACTTGGTAAACAGTCCTGATGATGGTTGAAATAGTCGTGAACATTAGGGAAAATACCCGCTGTCACGTTCTGTAAACCAATCGCCTTATAGTAGAAGGTAGGACCCGTTACAGGCACGAAGATGAAGATGACGTAATAAATAAAGAAGGAAGAGAGGATGATAAAAGTAGCTCTATTAAACTCCTTATAGTACCATCCGAAGTAATAGACAGCTGTTGCGGCTATCATTGGATAGTAGGCAGCATAGCCCATGTCGAACAACTCGCTAAAGATAGGACCCGGCAAAGCCTTTGAGAAGAGCAATGCAGGCTGACAACCAAAGAGGTCTTGCTCCCATTGAGCAAAGAGATGGTCGAGGTTGGGCAGGTGTCTATTGATTTCAAAGGTATCGGGATACCACCAAGCAAGTAGTCCTAATTGTACGCCAACACGTGCAAAGCGAGTCGCTCTACACGGAGCTATGCGATAGACAAGCCACATTGCGGCAGTCAAGGCAACGATGCGTAGACGACCGAAAATCATTGCTTGTGGGTTGTCTATGGTGGTGTACATAAAGAAGATGACGATGAGTGTCAACGCCAAGTATGCCATTACCACCCATTCGTATGCCATAAGTCCCTTTACGGGCTTCTTTTCTAATTTAAATAAGTCTATGATGAATTGTTTCATTGTTTGTTGTTATTGGGCTTATTAGGCCTATTAGCCTTATTAGCCTAATTGGGCCAATAAGGCTAATAATAATTAGCTAAATTACAGCCAGCCTTCTTTTTTATACCATTCTATTGTCTCTTTCACGCCTCGTTTGAGGTCGTACTCAGGCTTATAACCTAACTCTTCAATCGCAGGGCGGATGTTACAACGCCAGTTACGCTGCTTTAGAATCTGATATTTGTCGTTGTTTAAAGCAGAAATCTTACCTGTCATTTGTCCGATAAGGTCACCAAAGAAAGTGACAACGCGCAATACCCATATCGGAGCTGTGATGCGAATCCACCAAGGACGGCCTAACTCCTCGTGGATAAGGTCGCTAAAGGTAGTACTCTGGTAGACCTTTCCATCACTTAGGAAGTAGGCACTGCCTATCTTTCCGTGCTCAAGTGCGAGGAAGGTAGCTTGTACAACGTCCTTAACATATACGAAGGTGATATCCTGCTGTTTGTAGCCAACAGCGAAGTCGCTATGCCCCTTGATGCTTTTTGCCATTAGGAAGTAATCCTTCTCACGTGGTCCATAAACGCCAGTTGGGCGCAAGATGATATATGGGAAGGACGAAGGCAGCAACTGTTCAGCCTCCAACTTACTCTTACCGTAGGCTGTGTTAGGCTGTGGAGTATCTGTTGGCTCTATCTCCTTATAAGGTTGTTGCTCTCTGATAGCGCCAAAGATACTAAGACTTGATAGGAAAACAAAACGCTCCAAAGGCTGATTAAGCACTTGAAGAGCCTCTACAAAGTTGCGCGTACCATCTCGATTGACACGGAAGAAATCCTCCTTATTCAAGCATTTTGTCACACCAGCGGCATGAACAACATAGTCAAACTGATGTCCAGAGAGCTGTTCTTTTAGTTTATCGACTGATGAGAAGTCTAATTCTATGAAATGAATCCGCTCATCTTGGAGGTATTCTCGTGAGGAAGTACGGCGTACTACCGCCCAAGTTTCCATACCCCTGCGCAGTGCTTCCTCCACGATAAAGGAGCCAATGAAGCCCGATGCGCCTGTTATAAGTATCTTTTTCATTAAAAATTTCGTTGCAAACGTTTGCAAAGATACAAACTTTTTCGTTACTTTGTGGAAAATAACAAAACTCAAGTTTCGGTTTTTAGATGTTTTGTATGTAATGAACAGCATTACAACTAAGTATCAAACCGTTTTGTCTCGGACTACCGGACAGATGCTACGGCTATTTCGGACGATTTGTCCGAAGCCTCTGGACAATGATGTCCGATGGCTTTTAAGACTGCTTAGGATAACCTTTACTTGAGTTCAAACTACTAATTCCACTATGAGGAAAGAAAAGAAAAGCAGCAAGCGATTGACCAAGAAGCAGCTTGCAGAGAAACTCATAAGTTTCTTTCAGACACAACCCGACGAGACATTTAGCTTTAAACAGATATTTCATGCACTCAAGCTGACCACCCATCCAGCCAAAATGTTGGCGATAGATGTGATGGAGGAATTGGCGTGGGACGACTTCCTGTCAAAGGTTGGAGAGAGTGCTTACACGTTGAATACCAAGGGACAGGTGCAAGAGGGTACCTTTATCCGTAAGGCGAATGGTAAGAATACATTCCTACCAGAGGATGGTGGTACACCAGTCTTTGTTTCTGAGCGTAATTCTATGGCGGCTTTGAATGGCGACCAAGTGAGAGTTCAGTTCATGGCACGCCGTCAGAACCATATCAAAGAGGCAATGGTCATCGCGATACTGCAACGGAAGAAAGACACCTTCGTTGGAAGGTTGCGTGTCGAGAAGGACATTGCCTTCCTTGTAACACAGGAGAATCTCTATATTCACGATATCCTTATCCCTAAGAAGAAACTTAAAGGAGGAAAGACAGACGACCGTGCTTTGGTGAAGATTACTAAGTGGCCCGATGCCGACCATAAGAACCTTGTGGGCGAAGTGGTAGACGTCTTGGGTGAAGCCGGTGACAATGATGTAGAGATGAACACCATCCTTGCACAGTATGGATTGCCATATAAGTATCCAAAACGTGTCGAGGATGCTGCCGAAAAGATTAGTGCTGAGATTACAGCACAGGACTATGCGGAGCGTGAAGACTTCCGTGACGTATGGACTTGTACGATAGACCCACGTGATGCGAAGGACTTTGACGATGCACTTTCTATCCGAAAGCTGAAAAACGGACAGTGGGAAGTGGGCGTACATATTGCGGATGTGTCGCATTATGTCAAAGAAGGAGATATTATCGACCGTGAAGCGCAACAGCGTGCGACGTCGGTTTATCTCGTAGACCGCACTATCCCGATGCTTCCCGAGCGTCTTTGTAACTTTATCTGTTCGCTCCGTCCAGACGAAGAGAAGCTTGCTTTCAGTTGTATCTTCAATCTTGACGAGGAAGCAAACGTAAAGGCTTACCGCATTGTGCACACGGTTATCAAGTCAAATCGTCGTTATGCCTATGAAGAGGCACAGCAGATATTGGAAGACAATGGCGTTGTTGATGGTACAGGTGAGCCTGCACCAGACCCAGGAAAGGCTGGATATAAGGGCGAGAATGCTGAACAAATCGTTACGCTCGACCGTCTTGCAAAACAGATTCGTGCACGTCGTATGAAGGCAGGAAGTGTGAAGTTCGATTCAGAAGAGCTCCACTTCGATATTGATGAGAAAGGTAAACCAATCCGTTGTTACTTTAAGCGTTCAAAGGATGCAAACAAGTTGATTGAAGAGTTTATGCTCTTGGCTAATAAGACAGTAGCTGAAAGCATCGGTATAGCAAAGAAAGGCAAGAAAGCAAAGACCCTTCCTTATCGAGTTCATGACAATCCTGACCCACAGAAGTTCGAGAACTTGCGTGAGTTTACAGCCAAGTTCGGTTATAAACTCAAGTCTGCCAGCACTAAGGGTGCCACTGCCCGTGCGCTGAATAAGCTGATGGACGAAGTACAGGGCACTCGTGAGGAGAAGGTGATACAGACGATTGCACTCCGTTCGATGATGAAGGCGAAATATACTACGCATAACATCGGTCACTTCGGACTTGCTTTCGACTATTATACCCACTTTACCTCGCCTATTCGTCGTTATCCCGACACGATGGTTCATCGCTTGATAACACGCTATCAGAATGGTGGTCGCTCGGCTAATAAGGACCATTACGAGGAGCTTTGTGAGCATTGTTCAGACATGGAACTCGTTGCACAGAATGCAGAACGCGACTCTATCAAGTATAAGATGGTTGAGTTTATGAGCGAGCATATCGGTGAATGCTATGACGCACATATCTCTGGAATTCAGAGTTTTGGTATTTATGCAGAAATAGATGAGAACCATTGCGAGGGTATGATTCCTATGCGCGACCTCGATGATGACTATTACGACTTCGATGAGAAGAACTATTGTCTTGTTGGTCGTCGTCGTCATCATGTCTACCAGCTTGGTGATCCTATCCGCATTCAGGTGGCAAAGGCCGATTTAGAGCGTAGACAGCTTGACTTCGCACTTGATGATGGTCGCCCATTAAAGGCTAAGCAGACTGCTGCAGAGTATGCTGTAAATAGGAAGAACGACCGAAAGAGCAGCAAGCGTGGTAGCAAGAGTCGCAGAAGAAAGTAGTACTAAGGTGCGACGAAAGATATTCTTTTCACACAAAGAAGAACTATGGAACTCATGGAGTCATAGTGGAGGAATCGTACTGGGCGTAGTGTTCGGTACGATTTTCCTTGTTTGGTGCTTCCGTGAGACGAATGGTTGGGCAACAGCAGGTGTGATATTATATCTTATTGGGATGCTTTTCAGTTACATCACGTCGACAGCTTATCATGCACTCTCTGCCCATTCTGTATGGAAAGAACGGCTACGAAAATGGGATCATGCAGCCATCTATTGGCATATAGCAGGTTCTTATTCGCCCATAACACTGATAGCCTTGCGCAATCAAGGTGCTTGGGGCTGGGGCTTGTTTGCCTTTGTATGGCTCTGTGCTTTGCTCGGCACCATCTCATCCTTCCGTAAACTGCGTGACCATAGTAACTTAGAAACGCTGACATTCATCGGTATGGGCCTATCAGTATTGGTCGCCTTCAAACCATTAGTCGATGCTTTGGAAACGCAATCGCTCGTCTGGATCTTTGCAGAAGGAGTCATGTATATCACCGGTGCATTGTTTTATTCACTCAACAAGCGTAAGTATATGCACACAATATTCCACTTCTTCGTCCTTGCAGGCAGCATTTGTCATATCATAGCCGTGTGGGGTATCCTAATGGAATACATATAATTTGCACTCATATAAACCCTAAAAGCAATGTTGAAACGTAGTTTCTTGCTCTCTATAATACTCATTCTTGCAGTCGTGAATACACAGGCACAGGAACGACAATACACTCGTCTGAAAGGCTATTACCGTGTCTATCAGGCAACAAACTCCATGCTTAGCTATTTCATTGATGGTATGATGGAGTTTTATATACCGCTTTCTGACACGACTGCTGAGGCTTCGGAAGGAAAGAAAGGTTCACCTTTCGTGGAGCGGAAATTCTTGGGTGAGCGTCGTCGTAAGGCTCCGAAAGCTAATGGCGATGATACCTTTGTGCGCATTTCATTACCTAATCTGGAACGACAGACCCTCCTAACAAGTATAAACAGCGAGGAATATTCCACTCGTAACAATGGAGATGTGTACCGATGGGCGGATAAATGCGGTAAGATAAGCAAGGAAAAGCGGAAGATTAATGGGAAGACAGAGGTCGTTACAACCCTTGAGATGGACGAACTCGTTGGACAACCAAAACACGAAATAGACATGAGTCAGCTACGTATGTATGGTATCGTGGCTCGGATGACACAGTTTGATGAGAGCGAGAGCTACCTCTCTAACAATCTCCTCCTTGCTTCCCAGAAGCATCAAACCTTCTTTGCTCACTACCGTGGAGAGGACGATGACGAACGAATTGATGTATGGAGTGAGTTTTATGTGTCGGATCGTATGACCATTACAGAGAGCGAACTCAAACGTATTAAGAAAGAGAAGAACAGCGTTTGGACCTTCTCTATCCCTGCTGTTGTCCCACCTTTAGATAAGGAAGTGGCTGAGGCTTGGACCAAGATGGTGGAATATTAAGTGGAAAGGATGTTCTTAGGAGTGAAGGAGTTAAGGAGTGAAAGGAAGTTAAAACGAATGTCATGTAGGTAATATCTACAAGAGAGTGTAAGAAAGAAACGATAATATTGAGTTGGAAGATGAAGAAAACAGTCTTTTTATTCTTATCTTTTTTAGTTTTGATCAGCTGTGAGAAGCAGCGTGGTAAGGTGAATGTTTCAGAGGAAAAGTTCACAGTTGAGTTGCGTCTTCCTACTACTCCAGTAAAAGACCAAGGGTCGAGTTCACTCTGTTGGGTCTATGCGATGCTTGCAACCCTTGAAACAGAGCATATCATGCGGGGCGATTCTGTAAATCTAAGTCCTGACTATGTGGCACGTATGTACCTTAGTGAGCAGGCAAGTCGTCGTCGTTTACTCCCTAATAAGGTCGTTCAGAAGGAGGCTGGTATCACAACGCGTGGAATGTGTACTATGGCACTCGACCTTATACAAACATACGGTTTGCAGCATTATGATGCCTATCGTCATAAGCCTGATATGGACTATAACGTTCTTTGTCGTAAGTTGGATTATGGCAATGATACGGAGAAACTGTTGGATAAGTACATTGGTCCGCTACCAAATCAGGTCTTTATGTTAGGCGCATTATACACTCCATTAGAGTTTGCACATAGCGTATGCACAGATGATGAGTACATAGCACTAACCAGTTTCACACATCATCCTTACGGACAACGCTTCCCTTTGGAAGTTCCTGATAATTACTTTCATAACACTTTCCTCAATGTTCCACTCGACACGATGATGAACCGCATTGTTCAGAGTCTACGAGCAGGACATCCTGTGTGCTGGGAAGGAGACATATCAGAGCCTGGCTTCTTATTTGGGGAAGGTTATGCCGTATTGAAAAACGAAAAGAAAAAGGTGACAGCAGAGCGTCGACAGGCTTCTTTTGAGGCACGTCGCACGACGGATGATCACGTTATGGAAATCGTTGGATTGGCCCACGACCAGCATGGTCGTCGCTTCTTCCTCTGCAAGAATAGCTGGGGAACAGACAATCGCTACCATGGATTTATGTTCTTGAGTGAGAACTATGTGCGCATGAAGACTATTGCGGTGGTGCTACGCAATATTTAATCTTCGCCTAAAAGTTTGTTTCTGCGTTGATATACAGTTGTATATCGTTATAGATAAGTACTCTTTTAAGTTCCTAATGATAATGAATTGAAGTGTGAAAGAGTTGTCTTTTCATTGCAAATTGACAGCTCTTTCTGAATTATTTTCATGAAGAAAAAGAATTATTTTCATGAAAGAAAATATTTATTTACGTGAAGAAAAATATTTCTTTTCATGAAAATAATTTGCAGAGAACGACTTTTATGCTTGCTTTTTCCCTGTGTGAAGAGGTTTGTTCTGTGTGATTTGAAATAAAAAAGGGGGCATATACGCCCCCAATATCTTATGTCGTCAGTTGTTTGAAACCTACTTTATAAGTAGCTGACGCGCAAACTCCCAAATGACAATACCGGTTGTTACACTTACATTCAATGAGTGTTTGGTGCCGAATTGTGGAATTTCAAGACAGGCGTCGCTCATGTCCACGACACTTTGCTTTACACCTTTCACCTCGTTGCCTAACACGATAGCGTAGCGGGTGGATAGGTGTTGGGTGTTGGATGTTGGGTGTTGATGGTTTGTTGGGTTCTCTGTGTTGAGTTCCTGCAGCTTTGTTGAGCCTTCCACTTGTTCTACACTATACACGAATACGCCTTGACGATGGAGTTCTTCGATAGCATCCTCTGTACGTTCAAAGTAACGCCAATCAACTGAATCCTCACCACCGAGTGCTGTCTTATGTATCTCAGCGTTTGGTGGTGTGGCAGTGATACCGCATAGATAGACCGCCTCCACGCGGAAAGCATCAGCCGAACGGAAGACACTTCCCACATTATGTAATGACCGCACATCGTCTAACACAACGATGAGTGGCAGTTTATCAGCCTCCTTGAACTCCTCAAGGGAAAGCCTATTCATTTCTATTGTGCGTAGTTTTCTCATAATAAAAGCCCCACCCAACCTCCCCGAAGGGGGAGGAGTATTAGCTTGTGTGTGGGTTATAGTTGTAGAATATTATTATAGAATAGGGATATATGCTAAATATTATAGATATTTCAACAAAGCATCCCTGTATTATTCTCTCTTTATTATCTGCACTCCCCTCCCTTCGGAGGGGTTGGGGGAGGCTTTTGGGAGGCTTCTGGGGGAGGCTTTTTTTACTGCAAACTAAACCCTACTGCATACGCCTTAATCTTCGTCACCATAGAGAGTAAGCCGTTGCTACGTGTTGGTGAGAGATGCTGACGAAGACCGATCTTATCAATGAAATACAAGTCTGCATCAATAATCTCTTGTGGAGTATGGTTACTCAATACACGTATCAGAAGGGCAATAATACCCTTTGTGATGAGTGCATCAGAGTCAGCAGTGAAGATGAGTTTACCATCTACATTGTCACACTGCAGCCATACACGGCTCTGACAACCATCAATGAGGTTCTGCTCGTTCTTATACTGCTCCTCTAATGGCTCTAACTCGTTGCCCAAGTCAATGAGCATTTGGTATTTATCCATCCAATCAGTGAAGTCTTCAAACTCACCAATTACTGCATCTTGTGCTTCGTTTATTGTCATAGTTCATTTTTTTTTTAATTCATAATTCATATTTTTTAATTCATAATTCATAATTCACAATTCATAATTATGATAACTTCTGTGGGCAGAGTTTATTGCTATAAGTAGCTTACAATATCCCTTTTTTAATTCATAATTCATAATTCACAATTCATAATTATGATAACTTCTGTGGGCAGAGTTTATTGCTACAAGTAGCTTACGATATTGTTATTTACCATATAATATTAACCAATAGAAGTAATCATCGTTGTGAATTTGGATTGTGAATTATGAATGTTGAATTCAGAATTACCATAGTAATCATAATTATGAATTGTGAATTATGAATTATGAATTAACACTAATCATAATTATGCATTGTGAATTATGAATTCTGAATTAGCACTAATCATAATTATGAATTGTGAATTATGAATTATGAATTAGAATGATTTACTTTGTTACTAACTTAAACAGTTTATCATTTGGGCGCACCTTGTCTGGTACTGGGATTGAAACGCGCCAGCCTTGTTCTGCTTTATCAACAGGATTGAGTTCATAACGAATCTCTTCCGCATTGAGGAACATAGCTCCAGTGCTGTTACCTGTGATGAGAAGCTTCTCTCCCTTTACGAAAGTGTTAGCCTCAACGGCAACCTCAGCAACGCCAAGACGAGAGAAATACTTAATCACCTTACCGATGAGAACCTTCTTCTCTGTAGCCTTGTTACCATAATCCTTGGTCCATTCGCCCATCTCCTGACCTTGATAGTAGCCATCCCAGAAGCCACGGTTGAAGACTGTTGAGAGACGTTCGTCCCACTTGTCTTTCTTTTCTTCTGTGAAGGTACCATCGAGTACGCTCTCTATTGCCTCCTTATAACAGCTCACAACGGTGTGAACATACTCTGGTCCACGCGCACGACCCTCAATCTTGAACACACGTACACCAGCATCCATCATCTTATCAATGAAGCGAACGCTCTTTAAGTCCTTAGGACTCATAATGTACTTGTTGTCAATCTCAAGCTGATTGCCCGTCTCATTGTCTGTAACCGTATAGCTACGACGGCATATCTGAGTGCAAGCACCACGGTTAGCAGAGCGGTTAGAGTCGTGAAGACTCATATAGCACTTACCCGAAATGGCCATACAAAACGCACCATGGCAGAACATCTCAATACGAACAGGCTGTCCCTTTGGTCCACAGATATTCTGTTTGATAATCTGCTCGTGTATCTCCTTTACCTGATCCATGTTCAGCTCGCGTGCCAATACGGCAACATCTGCAAACTGAGCGTAGAACTTCAAGGCGTCAATGTTAGAGATGTTCAACTGTGTAGAGAGGTGAACCTCAACACCGACTTGGCGGCAATACATCATTACGGCAACGTCACTGGCAATGACAGCAGTGATGTTAGCAGCCTTGGCAGCATCGATAATCTCGTGCATTGTTTCAATATCTTCGCCATAGATAACGGTGTTTACAGTAAGATAAGTCTGTATCCCCTTTGCATTACAAGTCTCGGCAATCTCTTTGAGATCGTCGATGGTGAAGTGGTTGGCCGAATGGGAACGCATATTTAGCTTCCCGATACCGAAGTAAACAGAGTTAGCTCCGGCATTGATGGCAGCCGCTAATGACTCACGTGAGCCAACAGGTGCCATTATCTCAAAATCATTTGTATTCTTGTTCATTGTTTTATAATCATTACCAGACAGTTATCAAGCAATAAGAAATCAGTTACCTTTCGTAGACTTATCCCTATGCTTTGCTTTGTCTGTTGCTATCCTTTATTTGTTATAAACGTGTCTATTCAGTCTGCAAAGGTACGGAAAATATCTGATAAAGGGCGTAAACGAGTTTGTAAGTTTTGCAAATTACTTGCATTAATGCAATATATTGCTATGTGTTTTACCTTCAACACGATTGGTGTTGACCAATAGTACGAGTGGTGCTAAGCCTTAGCACCACCCGTGCTGAGGGCTAACACATCAGCAGAAGACGGAAAGAAAACGTCCTAAAAGCCATTATGATAGATAGTAAAAACCTAAGAATGAACTTATATGGGAAATGTTTAAGCGTCAGCATTATTCACTAAAAAGAGTGTCTTAGTTCTTTTCTAAGAGTCAAATAGTTAGAACGTTTTTCGGTTGTATGCGATAAATTTAGTATCTTTGCATGCTAAATTTTTCGAGATAACAACAGAATGAAGAAACTATATATTGAGACATACGGCTGCCAGATGAATGTGGCAGACTCGGAGGTTGTGGCTTCTGTCATGAAGATGGCAGGTTATGACGTATGTGAGAATGAGGATGAAGCTGATGCTATCTTCCTTAATACCTGTTCTGTACGTGAGAACGCAGAGAACAAGATATACAATCGTTTAGAGGCTTTGCACGCTGAGCAGAAGAAAGGGCGCGACCTTATCTTGGGCGTGTTAGGATGTATGGCAGAGCGTGTAAGAGACGATTTAATTCAAAATCACCACGCCAACCTTGTGTGTGGTCCTGACTCTTACCTCAACTTGCCTGATATGATTGCGCAGTGTGAGAATGGTACGAATGCTCTGGATATCGAACTCTCTACTACTGAGACCTATCGTGATGTCATTCCACAGCGTATTGGTGGCAATAGAGTCTCGGGTTTCGTTAGTATTATGCGTGGTTGCAATAACTTCTGTCACTATTGTATCGTGCCTTTCACCCGTGGTCGTGAGCGTTCACGTGATGTTGATAGTATCTTGAAGGAGGTTAAAGACCTGCATGATAAGGGCTTTAAGGAGGTTACACTCTTAGGTCAGAACGTTAATTCATACGGCTTGTTGCCTAATGGTAAGCGTCCAGAGAATGGCGTTTCCTTTGCAGAATTGTTGCATAAGGTGGCACAGAGCGTACCAGATATGCGTGTACGCTTCACGACTTCTAACCCAGAAGATATGACAGAGGATATTATTGAGGCAGTAGCTACTGAGCCTAACCTCTGTAATCACATCCACTTCCCTGCACAGAGCGGTAGTAATAGCGTGCTGAAGTTGATGAATCGTAAGTACACTCGTGAGGACTACCTTGAGAAGGTGGCTGCTATTCGTCGTCTTGTTCCTGATTGTGGACTTACAACCGATATCTTTATAGGTTATCACAATGAGTCAGAAGAAGACTTCCAACAAACACTTTCATTGATGCGTGAGGTAGGTTTCGACTCAGCCTTTATGTTCAAGTACTCTGAGCGACCAGGTACTTATGCTGCAAAGCACCTCCCTGATAATGTATCTGAAGAGGAGAAGATTCGTCGTTTGAATGAGTTGATTCGCTTGCAGACCGAAATTTCTGCCGAGCAGAACAAGAAAGACGAGGGCAAGGAGTTTGATATCCTTATTGAACGCTTCGGTAAACGAAGCCGCGAACAGCTCATGGGACGTACTCCACAGAACAAGGCTGTAGTCATGCCACGTGGCAATCATCATATTGGTGAGACCGTCCGCGTACGCATCACAGGCTCAACCAGTGCCACACTCTTTGGAGAAGAAGTATAAATATACTTTACATATAAAGATAAAACCGCAAAACAATTTTGCGGTTTTACTATTTATAGCTATATTTGCAAAATTGAATATAAGATAAGAAGATTAGTTGATGAAGGAATTCATACACGTTTTACGCAGGTTCGTACCACCATACAAGAAGTATCTTGTGCTGTCAATCATTTTCAATATATTGTCAGCAATTCTCAATATATTCTCCTTTGCAACGCTTATACCTCTCCTTCAGATTCTTTTTAAAGTTGATGCAGGAACGGGTGCGATGCGTGCAATGGCTTGGAGTGAAGGCTCTTTTAAGGAGGTACTATCGAACAATGCGGATTATTATACGCAGATATACATCACCAGTTGGGGTCCAACAACTGTCTTATTGGTTATCGGATTGCTCCTTGCCTTTATGACTTTCTTAAAGACAGGAGCCTACTTCCTTTCTTCTGCATCAATTACTCCTATCCGAACAGGCGTAGTTCGTGACATTCGTAACCAACTCTATGAGAAGATAACATCCCTTTCTCTTGGCTTCTTCAGTGAGGAAAGAAAGGGAGATATCATTGCTCGTATGAGTGGTGACGTACAAGAGGTTGACAACTCCATCATGTCATCTATCGACATGCTCTTTAAGAATCCTGTTCTTATTATCATTTACTTTACCACACTGCTTATTATCTCTTGGCAGTTGACGCTCTTCACGCTCATCTTTGTTCCTATCTTCGGATGGTTTATGGGCTTTGTTGGTCGTAAGTTGAAGCAGAACAGTATGACAGCACAGAAGTTGTGGAGTGATACAATGAGTCAAGTGGAAGAGACCTTAGGCGGTTTAAGAGTCATCAAAGCCTTCTGTGCTGAAGGAATGATGAACGAACGCTTTGACAAGATCAACTCACAATACCGCAATGACATCATGCGTGTGAACATTCGTCAGCAGTTAGCGCACCCGATGAGTGAGTTCCTCGGAACGGTTATGATAGTTGTTGTACTTTGGTTTGGTGGTACTCTCGTCTTGGGCGAATCTCCGATTATCAGCGGTCCTACCTTTATCTACTATCTTGTTATTCTCTACAGCATTATCAATCCACTGAAGGAGTTCTCTCGTGCAGGCTACAATATCCCTAAAGGACTTGCCTCAATGGAGCGCATTGATAAGATTCTTAAGGCAGAAGTAAAGATACAAGACCCAGAGAAACCAGTTCATATCGATAGCTTTGAGCATGAGATAGAGTTCCGTAACGTCAGCTTTGCTTATACAGACGGTAAGGACGATGAGGAGAATCCAGAGCTACACTGGGTATTGAAGAATATTAACCTCGTTATTCCAAAGGGTAAGACAATCGCTTTGGTAGGGCAGAGTGGTAGCGGAAAGTCTACTTTGCTCGACCTCATCCCACGTTACTACGATGTGCAGGAAGGTGAGATTCTCATTGACGGAATCAATATTAAGGATTTAGGAGTACACGATCTCCGCCAGCTTATTGGTAATGTAAACCAAGAGGCAATCCTCTTCAACGATAGTTTCAAGAACAACATCTCCTTCGGTGTCAATGCAACAGACGAGGCGATAGCCGAAGCTGCGAAGATTGCCAATGCCCATGAGTTTATCCTTAGCAGTGAGAAAGGATACGACACCAATATTGGTGACCGTGGTGGACGCCTCTCTGGCGGACAGCGTCAGCGTGTGAGTATTGCGCGTGCTATCCTTAAGAATCCTCCAATCCTCATCCTTGATGAAGCGACTTCTGCTCTTGATACAGAGAGTGAACGCCTTGTACAGGATGCCCTTTATAAGCTTATGAAGACGCGTACGACCATAGCTGTAGCCCACCGCCTATCTACTATCAAGAATAGCGATGAGATTTGCGTGCTGCATGAAGGTGAGATTGTAGAGCGAGGTACGCACGATGAACTTATGGATATCGAAGGCTACTATAAGAAACTGCATGATATGCAGGAGATATAAGTAATATCATTGAAGATAGATAGACTTCTCGTAAAATGAAAAAAGGACTTTCTTATATTGCTTACGCACTATCATATACCTTTTGGTATACGATGTCTTTGTTGCCAATGAGCCTACTTTATGTCTTTTCTGACTGCCTTTATCTTTTGGTCGGAAAGGTTGTAAAGTATCGTCATAAGGTTATTTGGAAGAACTTGAAGGACAGTTTTCCAGAGAAAGATGAGGCTGAATTACAGCGTATAGAGCGTGAATTTTATCATTACTTCTGTGATTATCTTGTGGAAACCATCAAGCTTCTCAATATGAGTAAGCGTGAACTTCGTCAGAGGATGGTTTTCACAGGCATAGAAGAAATGAACGAGCTACTTGAAAATGGAGTGTCCTGTGCTGTCTATTTGGGCCATTATGGTAATTGGGAGTTAATAACATCCTTACCTTTATGGGTTTCTGAGAAGGCACAGTGCTGCCAAGTTTATCATCCGTTGAAGAACGAACGATTTGATAAACTCTTCAAGTCTGTACGTGAAAAACATCATGCACTTTGTATTCCGATGGCAGAGACACTGCGACAAGTAGTTTCTTATCGCCAGAAGAAACAACCAATCGTTATTGGATATATCGCTGATCAGGCACCTTTCTGGAATAATATTCATCATTGGGTAGACTTCCTAAATCACGATACACCCGTCTTAACAGGTAGTGAACGTATCATAAAGAAGACTGGACAAGCCGTTTTCTATGGTGATGTTTCACGTGTTCGAAGAGGCTATTATCAGTGTGATTTCAAGTTGATAACCACTGAACCAGCAAAGTATAAGGATTGGGAAATAACCGATAAATATTTTCAATTGTTAGAAGAAACCATCCGTCGACAGCCAGAACTTTATCTTTGGAGCCACAAACGGTGGAAGCGTACGCGTGAAGAGTTTAACTTACGCTATGATGAGAAGACTGGAAGAGTTAGTTTGGAGCCACTGGATGAGATTATAAGGAAAAAAGATAAGGAATGATTTTTGTAAGAGATAAGGGAAGGATGTGTAATAACATCCTGCAATATGGACATCTATATGCTTGGGCAAGAGCAAACAACCGGAAGACGGTTTCAATGCGATTTGCTTACAAGTATCAGTACTTTCATATCTGTAGGACTCGTTGGCATAATTTTTTTGTTTATCTTTTTGCAAAGTATGCAGCCAAATTAAAGCTAATACCTACTGTCACATTTGATACACCTGACGAAGACTTAACTGAAAAGGAAAATGCAATGAGGCATGGATGTCTTGTTGCTGAGGGATGGTATGCTCGTTGGTATGACCTTTTCTTACAGTATAAGCCAGAGATATTATCCTTATTTACCTTTGATTCTCACATAGAAAACAAGGTTACTTCATTGCTGGAAACATCGTCTAAAGAGGGTATTATCAGATTGGGTGTACATATCCGTCGTGGTGATTATGCCACATGGAATGATGGTAGATTTCTCTATGACGATAAGCAGATGGTAAATATTATCCGCCAATTTATCCTCCTTCATCCTAATAAACGTGTTGTAATCTATATCTGTGGTAATGATCCAAAACTCAATAAGCAGGCTTATAGCGATGCTTTTGGGCAAGAGAATGTAGTCTTTCCACAAGGTAATCCGGGAGAGGACCTGTGTCTTCTTTCTCATTGCGACTATCTAATTGGACCACCGAGTACGTTTACACTGGTTGCATCAATGTATCGTAACACTCCATTGTATTGGATTAAAGATATCAACAAGCCCTTACAAGAGGATTGCTTTGACTACTTTGATAATCTCTTTCGCAATATCATATAGTCTTTGAAGCCGTAAATAACATAAGAAAACAGTAACAGTTCATCAATATTCCGTAGTGTATGGTCATACAATCGACTTCTGTTAGTGAATTATTTTCATGAAAAGAAAGAATTATTTACATGAAAATAAATATTTATTGTCATGAAGAAAAAGATTTATTTACATGAAAAAAAATCGCCACAAGTTGTTGAGAAGACTACTTACGATGTCTAACAGGAGTAAAAATGACGATAAAAACAATGACTCTTGATGCTCTGTTGTTGTGGGAAATATATCATTCTAAAACCGAAATAAGTAAAACCTAATAATGTATAACAACTTAAAGTACTTAATTAAGCACTCTGCTGTAATCCTTGTTATCCTCTTTTTCGTGCGCATTTGCTTTGCTATTGCGTTCGTTCCGATGGGTCTTATAGGCAGCAACCTAACTGTTCTTCCACGTTTACTTTTCAATGTCCTGCGTTTTGATATGCAGGTAGTTTGTTATGTTTTGTTGCTTCCAACGGTTCTTACCCTTGTCTTTTCTGCTCTGCGTAAGGCGTGGGCTGAACGAGTATTGAGCCGTTTTCGTAAGGTTTATTACGCTATTGTCGATATTCTTATACTGGCACTCAGCGGGATTGATTTGGGCTTCTTTTCTAATTTCAATAGCCATATTAACCTCACTTTCTTTGATTTTTTCAATGAAGGACCAATGAGTTTGATACAAGCTATATGGGAAGAATATCATTGTGTTTATGAAGGTTTAGCCTTCCTTTTCCTCTCATTATTGATCCTTTATGTCATTCGTAGAATAGAATCAGATAAGGTGTTGGCTCGTCAAACAAACTGTTCTTTAGGCGGTCAGAAGACTTCTCGCGGTCAACTTATTAAACTTTCGGTTATCATTTTACTGTATATTGCCTTTTTAGTTATCGGTATGCGTGGGTCGGTATGGCGTTTCCCTTTGCAGATAGAAGACACCTTTGTATCAAATCAGAAGCTATTGAACGACCTTGTTCCCAACGCTATCTACATGTTGAAGAAGGCTTGTAAAGAGAAAGCTAAGGCCTTTAAGGTTGAGAGTACAGATGACTTATTAGCACAATATAAGTTTAAGAGTCTGCAAGAAGCATTAGATGTTTATACCGATGGGCAGATAAAGATAGCAAAGAACGACACGTTAACAGCCTTGCAGCGTGCATTATTCGCAGAAGTGGGTGACAGTTTAAAGCAGCCACAACCTAATGTTGTAATTATTTATAGCGAAAGTTGGAGTAATTATTTGTTCAATCTCCAACAGAAGGATGCGGAGATGAACTTCGGTTTGGACCGTCATTTCAAAGAAGATTTGCTTTTCCGCAACTTCCAATCGGTTCAGAATGGTACGATAAATTCGCTTGAAAACCTCTTTGTGTCTACTCCTTTTCCACATTTCTTTACTTCATCTTATCGTTTCAATACGCTTCCTACATCGATTGCCTTACCTTTCAAAGCCAGCAACTATACAACGATGTTCATGTCGGGAATGGATGCTGCGTGGGAGAACTGTGCTGAAGCATTGCCTCATCAGCAGTTTGATGCAGTCTATGATAAGTTCTTTCTCTTGAAAGACTATCCTCATGCGACTTATAATAGTATTGGTGTTTACGACGAATACCTCTTCCAAGCGTTGTTAGATAAGTTAAATAAACCATCAAAGAAACGGCAGATGATAACTGTGATGACGACGACAAATCATCCACCTTTTGAGTTCCCAAAGGACTTGAAACTTCTTCCTTTGCCCGATTCTTTCTATGGTAAGAAGTGTTTTGCAGAGCATAATCGTAAGGTTTTGGATAAGTATCTCACCGGATTCCGCTATTATAACAAAGCACTGAACGACTTTCTCAATCGCTTCAAAGCCTCTGCAGCAGCAAAGAATACGATACTTGTTATCACAGGTGACCATAACGTGCGTGTTATTCTTAATTATGATGTAATCGATAAGCGGTATGAACATTCCGTTCTGCTCTATGTCTATCTTCCACCTTACCTACGCAAGGAAGCTTATAACAAGCTAACCAATCGTTGGGGAAGCCATGATGATATCTTAGCAACGCTTGCCCCCTTTGCTTTCCGTAATACAAAGTATTTCAAGATGGGTAAGAACCTATTAGATACGTCTGTTTCGGACAGTACTTATTATAGTGCAAACGTTGACCAGATAGAAGCTATACCAAGCTATCAAAAGAAGGCTGAGCGACTTACGGCAGCCCGCAACCTACTCCGTCAGGTGTATTTTGGTTTGTATTGGAGGACACAACAGTAACAAAACGATAGAGGGTGTAAGTTTTGAAGCTTACACCCTCTATTGTTATATTATAATGATTCGTTTATTTCTGTTCGTCTTCACTCTGTTTCTTTATCCTTGCCTCTATTACTTTCGCAACAATCATAAACTGGTAGAAGCCTGTCATAACACTATCAATAAAGCCTGTAACACCGTTTCTTATTTCTCCATTCATAAAGTAGGATTTGAAGAAACGCCAGAAAGGACGGAAGAGTAATACACCAACTCCATAATTCTTGCCCTGCTTCTTGAGGACTTCATTAGTGGTATAGCGGTTACATTTCTCTAACATATCTGATAGATAGTTCTCCGCTAAGTGAATTAATTGTACATTGTAAAGATGGTTATTGATGTGTTCGATAGGTCCCTGCACTTGTGGAATGGAGTGTATGTATGGAGGCCAGACGGTTCCTTCGCGGATAAAGAAGCGCAGTTGATAATCCTTTGAAAACCCTTTCTTAGGGGTATTCATAAATCGGTTCTGCCTTGGAATATAAAGACCTCTCGCACTGTTAGGCTTGTTGATGTGCTGATAAAGATAAGTTCTTAACTCTGGTGTCACCAATTCGTCAGCGTCAACGACGAGTACCCATGGGCTTTTAGCACTCTGTATGGCAAAGGTTCGAGCTGGTTCAGCACAGGTATGATTACCTTTTGGGAAAGTGACAACCTTACATCCGGCACGTTGAGCAATCTCTACGGTATGGTCAGTACTCTCCATATCGCAGATAACAACCTCATCGAAGTCCTTAACGGAGTCGAGTACACGCTGCAGGAATTTCTCTGCATTGTAGGTGTTGATAACAACTGATATCTCTTTTTTTTCCATCTTATGGGCAAAGATACGATTTTTTTCTGTACATTTGCATTATGCCAATTGAAAAAAACAACGCATTATCGGATTTGTAGGGAAGTATATTTGAAAGATAGAAATACCTACTGATTTGGTAAAGGCAATGTGTTTTATTGGTACAAAATGTGTTTGAATTATTCATTACTATGATAGAAAAGCCCTTAGTTACGGTCATTACTGTTTGTTATAACGCTGTATCACTGATAGAGAAGACTATCCGTAGCGTTTTGGCACAGCAGTATGAGCATATTGAATACGTTGTTGTTGATGGCGGTTCTACTGATGGTACGATAGAGATAATTCGTAAGTATGAAGCTCATATCAGTCATTGGATAACGGAACAAGATGAGGGTATCTATGATGCAATGAACAAAGGCGTTGCAATGGCTACAGGAGAATGGTGTATCTTTCTCAATGCTGGTGACACATTTGCAGCTGATGATGTTTTGCAAAGGGTTTTTCAAGTTCCGCGTGAGGCTGATGTCATTTATGGAGATGTTGTAAAGAATGGCATTGTTAAGCCTGCTGAAGCACCTCATAATAGCCATCGAATGTACTTTTGTCATCAAAGTTGTCTGACACGTACAGCCTGTCTTCGAGAGTTTCCATACGATATAAGTTATCGAATGTCAGCAGACTTCAAGTTGTATAAGTTGCTTTGGAAAAAGCATTATCGCTTCCTTCAATTGCCTTTTGCTATTTCCAACTTTGACACAACAGGCGTTTCCAATACGAATCGGTCACGAGGACTATACGATAACATACAAATTATTCGAGAGTTAGACGGATGTTTAGAGCAGATGCGACTTCTACCACGTCTTTATTTCGTCTACTTTCTCTGTAAATTAAAGAATCAATAAGTTAGTAACAATTAATAACCCTATCGCTATGATACCCAAAGTCATTCATTACTGTTGGCTCAGTAACGACCCATATCCTGATAAGATACGGAAGTGTATGGACACTTGGAAGAAGGTGTTGCCCGACTATGAGATAAAGCTATGGAACACTGAGAACTTTGATATGTCAAAGGCTCCAGTCTATGTGCGCGAAGCTTTCGAGCAACGTAAGTGGGCTTTCGCAGCTGATTATATCCGTATGTATGCGCTATATACGGAGGGTGGCATTTATCTTGACTCTGATGTAAAGGTCTTGAAGTCGTTTGATGAATTCCTCAACTATAAGTTCTTTACTTCTTTGGAGTATCACCCAAAGCAGATAGAGATGACGGGAGCGATGGATATGATTGATGAAGAAGGCAATCGTATCAAGGATGATTTCGTCTCAGGGATACAGATTCAGGCTGCTGTTATGGGTTCTGAAGCTGGCTGTCAGTTTGTGAAAGACGTCTTAGACGACTATGAAAAGCGTGAGTTTATTTATCCAGAAGGTTCTAATGGTAAGGGAGTTATCTCTCCATTTGTCTATGCCAGAGTGATGGAAAAGTATGGCTTTAAGTACTTGGATAAAGATCAACCACTCGAAGACAATATGATGGTGTTCCGTTCGGAAATCTTTGCAGGTAACAAGTATGAGGCAACACCAGCTTCATACGCCATCCATTATTGTGCTCATAGCTGGAAACGAACCCCGATGGAGAAGTTTAATAGATGGTTGAAAAGGAACATCCCTTGTCTGTTTCCTAAGAAATAAATGTGATGAAAGATAGAATAAAGCAACTCTTACACCACCCCCTGCTCTCTAACCGATGGTTCCTTATGGGCTTATGGTTTATCATTGCCCTTGCAGGAATGCTGAAATACAACCGAAGTTTCAATAACTTCCTTATCTTTCGTGGTGTTTACTGGCACACAATGAACCAAACTTTACTCTATACAGCCTATCCTGCGGAGTATTGGGATGTGAATCATTATGGTCCGGTGTTCTCTCTTGTCATCGCACCTTTTGCTATTCTGCCTCTTTGGGCGGGTATGTTGCTATGGTTAGTGTTCCTAACAGCATGGCTATATTTAGCTATTGTGCGTTCAGGACTGCGTGAAAAGCAAAAGATTTTCATACTTTGGTTCTGTGGAATAACGCTCCCAACGGCCCTTTTTATGCAGCAGTTCAATATTGCTGTGGCTGCAATGATTCTCTCTTCTTTCTTCCTTATTGAGAAAGAAAAGGACGGTTGGGCAGCTTTCTTCATCGTCTTAGGAACGTTGGTGAAGTTATATGGCATCGTGGGGTTGGCTTTCTTCCTATTCTCACGACACAAGTTGCGTTTATTGATGTGGCTTGCAATATGGTCAGTTGTACTCTTTTGTGCGCCAATGGCTATCAGTTCGCCTGCTTATGTCATAGGACAATATCATGAATGGTACATTAACTTGGTGGAAAAGAATGCAGAAAATCTTGGCTCTATTCAGCAGAATATCTCCCTCTTAGGGCTTGTTCGTCGTACAACTGGTTGTATGAACTATTCTGATCTATGGCTGATTCTGCCCGGAATGGCACTCTTTGCCCTTCCTTACCTGCGTTTCTCACAGTATAAGAACCTTGCCTTCCGTGAGACAATACTCGCCTCTGTACTCTTGTTTGTTATCCTTTTCAGTACAGGTAGCGAAGCCAGCGGATATGTGATAGCCTTGTTAGGCGTTTGTATATGGTACACCGCTGCTCCTTGGAAGCGTGGAAAGTGGGCGATAGCATTGATGGTATTTGTCTTCCTACTCTCTGGTATGGGTAGTAGCGACATCTTTCCAAAGTTCATTCGAGAAGCATATATCAAGCAATATGCCCTCCGTGCGTTACCAATCAGTATTCTCTGGCTGTGGCTTTGTTATGAGTTATGCACAAAGGATTATGCTCCTATAGAAAAGGTTGATGCTCATGAATAAGAAGATAATAGGTTATGATGCTAAGCGTATCGTAAGAAACGGAACGGGATTGGGTAGCTATGGGCGCACGCTCATTAACGACCTTGCTCCGTTGATGCCTGACACAAACTTACGACTCTATGCTCCTGATGCTGGACGTGACGACCTTCGCAATCAGGTTGAATTGCGAGATAACGTACAGTTCTGCTATCCCGACCACCTTCGTTTTCGTCTGCAGCGTGACTGGTGGCGTGTGAAAGGGGTAGTAAAGGACCTAAAAGCAGATGGAGTAGAACTTTATCACGGTCTTTCGGGTGAACTTCCTTCTGGCTTGGCAGCAGCCGGCATCCCCGGTGTTGTTACTATTCATGACCTTATCTTCCTACGTCATCCAGAGTTCTATCCGGCTATTGACGTTTTCTTCTACAAGCGGAAGTTCTTTAAGACATTGCAGGAAGCTACGCGCATCATTGCTATCAGCGAATGTACGAAGCGTGACATCTTGTATTATGGTGACTTCCCAGAAGATAAGATAGACCTCGTCTACCAGAGTTGTAGTACCCACTTCAACCAGTCGGTAAGTCCTTCACTGATAGAGGAAGCCCGCCGTAAGTATCAACTCCCACAGCGTTATATATTAAATGTAGGAACGGTAGAAGTGCGAAAGAACATCCTTTTGGGTATTCGTACAATGGCAAAGCTACCTTCCGACTTACATCTTGTTATCGTAGGACGACAGACCAAGTATCAGAAAAAGCTCGATGCAGAAATCAAACGCTTAGGAATTGGCAAGCGAATCCATTTCCTTCAAGGTGTACCTAACGACCTTCTCGCAGCTATTTACAATCAGGCTGAGGCTTTCATCTATCCTTCACGCTATGAAGGATTTGGTATTCCTATCATCGAAGCCATACAAAGTGGATTGCCAGTAGTAGCTGCTACGGGTAGTTGTTTGGAAGAAGCGGGTGGTCCTGATTGCCTTTATGTAGGTCCAGACGATGTCGAGGGTAATGCTGCTGCAATCCTTTCAGCGATAGAGCATCGTAAGGAGATAGTCAGCAAGAGTCAACGCTACGTAAAACGATTCGAAAATCAAGATGTAGCCTCTCAGATTCTTGAAGTGTATAATAAGGTATAAAGCATCATCCCCAAGCCCTTTTCTTATCATAAAGAGCTTGGGGATGAGTTTTTTCTTCCCTTTTCTATTGCTGTGTTGTTGCTTAGCACCAATCGTGCGAACGCTCCGCACCATGTGTGCGGATGCTTAACACCAATGGTGTGGATGCCTAATACGAATCTCGCAAACCATTAACACCTATCATTCAACACCCATCACCCATTCTTGCTAACCATTACCACCCATCATCCAACACCCATCACCCAATCTATTTCTTCCCTTTCACAAACACAAGACGTAGTAAAACGAAGTTGATAGGTACTACTATCACCATCACAAGGATAGGCGACAGCCATTTGCTTGCACCCATCCAAAGGAAGAGATGGAGCAGTCCTATCTCTAAAAGATAATTGAGTATGTGGCTACCAACGAAGCCAGCAACATTATTCTTTGATGGCTTCCCTTTAAAAGTAAAGTAGGTTGTAAGTCCGTAGTTACAAAGAAGTCCCACTCCGTAACCAGCTGTGTAGGCTATAGTTGTATTCGTAAACAGCAGACAAAGACAATAGATTCCATAATGGATGAGCGAGCATATAGTGCCCGTTATTCCAAAACGGAAGAGTCGCCAGAAGTCTTTTCGCCAGCGTTGCCAAAGCTCTTTAATGCGTATCACCATGTGAGAAGGGATTAATCGAGTATTTGACTGATGTTATAAAGTGGACGCTGCTTTACCTCTTCATATATTTTGGCAATATAAACGCCCACCGCACCGATAGAAATCATCAGCATAGCACCCACGAGCCAAATACTAAGAATGAGTGAAGCCCAGCCCGCCACCTCCGTATGATTGAGGAAAGCATGGACGACATAGATACCAATACAAAGCGTGACGAACAAGAAGGCGATACCAAGATAGATGACATAATAAATAGGTTTTACGGAGAATGACGTGATACCATCCAATGCCAAGCTAAGCATCTTGCGCAAAGTATATTTAGAAGTACCTGCTTTACGTTCGCTGATACGATCGTCAACAGTTGTAGACTTGAGTCCAATAGAAGGGATGAGACCACGCAGATAGAGGTTACGTTCCTTATATCCAGAGAGTATCTCTAAGGACTGACGGCTCATCAGACGGAAGTCGGCATGGTTAAAGATACTGTTCACGCCCATCTTCTCTTGTAGATGATAGAAGGCCTGTGCAGACATACGCTTCAATATTGGGTCGGCTTTGCGCGAAACCTTCACCCCATAGACAATCTCATTGCCTTCCTCAAAGGCGTCAACCATCTGCGGAATACATTTCTTATAGTCGTCTTGCAAGTCGGCATCGAGTGTGATAACAGCATCAGCCCAGTCCTTTGCAGTCATCATTCCTGCCATAATAGCATTCTGATGTCCCACGTTATGAGCAAGATTGATACCCTTTATACGTGGATGCTGGCTGTGGAGCTGTTGAATAATCTCCCATGTTCGGTCATGGCTTCCGTCATTGACAAACACAATTATCGAGTCATCGGAAATCCTTCCCTGACTGATGAGTTCGTCGAATAGCTCTATGAGCTGTGCTGCTGACTGTTCTAAAACCTCTTCCTCGTTGTAACAAGGAGAGACCGTTGCAAGTTTTATCATATCTTATATTCTGCTTGTTGGGGTGTTTGTAGGGAGCGTTTCTTAGCTTGCTGTCTGCTATTCAGAGCGGGAATTCAACTTATTTCTTCTGTCGATTGACAAAGTCTACGTAGGTAATAAACTCCTGCTTGTCTGCCTTCATTGCCTTGATAAAGCGGTCAAGACGCTGTTCCAAATCGTGTCCACTGTTGTTCTTAATGATAAATGGCATCTTAAACTCTGGATGTGACTTGAGATCATAGAACTCCCATGGGTGGAAATAGGTCACGAAATAGCCATCGTGGCGCAATACCTGTCGAACTAAACGAAGATAGAACCACTCTGGGAAGTTATGCATGGAAAGCCAGAAGAGTGGAATGCGTAGGTGAGGACTGACACTGGCAGGTATCTCCATGACTGGACCACGCATAAACCATGTACGTGGAGTGGTGAGATGCATGTATCGACCCGGTATGAAAGCAGGGTTCAAAGAAGAGTTATAAAGGTAGCCAGCCTTCTCTATATCCTCATCCGATACAGGGAACATACGTGGCTGACGATAGCCCGCAACCTTCACACCTGTTACACGTTCGATGATTTCCTTAGAACGGAAAACGTCCTCTGGTTTGGGTTGCCAGTGGTCAACACCATGACAAGCCACCTCGTGACCTTCGTTCTTTATGCGTTCCATGACCTCTGGTGCCAGTTCTGCAAAGTTGCCTGTGCAGAAGAAGGTGGCACAGACGTTGTTTGCCTTCAGTATGTCGAGGATGCGAATCGTACCCTCAATGGATACCTTCATGCCCTCTTCAATCGAGAAGTCTACCCCATGTTCACGTGGTACATCAAACTCTTCCGTATCGAAGCTTAGTAATATCATTTCTCTTCTGTTTCTTTATTTGTCCAGTTTCCTTCATCAAAAGAAAGCTATTCTACAAACCCTTTTCCCTTTTGAGGATAGCCATAACAATGACGTTGTCAATGTCTTGTTTTATTGTAGTAAGCTTTCATTTTTGGAAAGTATTGCAAAGTTACAATAAAACTCTGATATTATCCCTTAATTCTACAGCGTAAAATCTTTTAAGAAAGCCAAGTGTTTGAGAAACAAAGTTCTCAAATCACTTGGATATGTCAGAATATCCTGAACCTACATACAAATAAAGCCCATAACTTTGAGTTCTTCCTTGAATAAAACAGTATTTTTGTTATAGTTGTCGTACTCCCCATAGGATTGGGGGGTATACTTAGTCAAGCCCTCGAAGAACTCCATAAAATCCAGGAATCAACAGATAGAGTCCCCTAAAAAGATAGCTCAATAGATAAAATTTTCTCACAAGGAATAATGTTGCAGACTTAAAGTATATTATGAATCACTATTTTTGTTCTTCGGTAGTTTTTGTGAGATTTGTTCTATCTTTTTCTCGTCTCGTACAACCTTGCGTTCCAGTTTCTTAATATCTTCTGCGGGTGGAAGGTCTTCTGGCTTGATACCACGCTGTCCCAACATATTACGCACACTATAGTTATTCTGTATGTGTTCGCGCGTAATAGGCAGTTCTCCATGCAAGCCTTTGTTTTCTACGTTGTAGTTGGTCATCTCTGTAGCAAGGTTCTTGGCAGCTATGGTAAGGGTGGGTAGAAAGTCTGCTAATGGTCTGTTAGATTTCACTCCCAATCGTTTCTTCATATCTTCAGTGGTGTGTCCTCCAAAAAGTGCGGTATCACCTTTAGAACGTATGCGCCCGAAGCCTTTGTCATCAACTCCTCGCTGATATATGTTCTGCGATAATTGTTTTTCAGCCATTCTCAATTTATCGCGGGTTTCTAAACGAGATAGCAGGTTCAGTCGCTCTTCTATTAATTCTGCTTTTCGTGTTTGTACGGCAAAGTAGCTTTGGGCAAAGGCAATTTCTTCTTTCTTAGGGTCGCCGTTTTGGGCGATAAGATAGCAGGCATAGCGAGTAAGCATAAAGTCGGGTACCTCTCGTTTTGCTCCTTTGCCTATTTCTATCATTTTCGTGACCTCACGAAAATGATCATCAAGATTGATTCCTTGTGTTTTACACGAATCTACTGCTCGTCGTATGGCAACAAGAAAATTCTCCCATCGCGCATAGCCTAATATTGTTTGTAGTTCGCGTGCAAACCAAACTTCTATCTGTTCTTTGCTATCATCGCTCTCAATGTATCTGACAATGCTGTCGAACGATGATTTATATTGTAATATACTATTCTTGTCCATTGTCTTTTTCTTCAATCCATTCTTTATACTTTTTGTATTCTGCATTCCTCAAGTTTATCACATCATCTTCACTCATAATCCCTTTCTTAGCTTCTTTTCTCATTCCATGCCATTCAAGAGTAAGCCAGGATTGCATTAATGTTATGAATTTATCTATATCGTCTTCTTTATTTTCTGCTTGGAGTATTTTATCAATCATTTCAATAGCTTTCCTATCCCAATGCTCATTATCCTTATCAGCAGGATTCATCAACAATTTTAAACGATACGACAGTTCTTTCAATTTATCTTTGTCTTTTCTTTCGGCTGTTACACAGAATTCTTCAACAGCTTTACGAAGTTCTGCCATATATTCTTTTCGAGCAATCGTTATGGTATTGATAAAAGTACTTTTACTTGATTGTTTTATTGTTGCAGAAATTTTCATTGTACCTGCAAAAGCAGAAACTATTCCTATTATTAATGTAGCCTCTACCGAGCTTATTCTTAATTTCTCTATTAATAAGATCTCTATTCCTAATGTTAATAATAAAAAAATAGCTATTACAAAGAGAATATTTTCTATATTCTTCCAGCGTATATTGTTTATTTTTATCCAGTTCATTTTTTTCTTATAATTTAATGTTAATCTCTATTTACTAACTTATTTGCACTAATTTCTACTATATTAAAAATGTAGTAAAAATCACCTTGCTATGCACCCTCTTAAAATTGTCTTATAAGACAATTCCTGCTCTTTGCTAAATACTGATTAGCAACGATTTTAAATATTTGTTTTTTAATCATTGAAGTCAGATTTATAGGTGTGATTGGTGAGGTCTGCGGATAAGCTTTCGCTTCTTATTTCTTCAGCGGGTCCTTCTTCACTTGAATTACGTACTTTGTCATATTGATTAGAATTAAAGGGTTAGTAATGCTGCAAAGATACAAAAATCCATGATTAAGCCAGCATAGGATACAAACTTTCTGCTAAGAGAGTTTGATAATGTTCCAATCTCTACTAAAGAAGGATACTATGAAGAACTACCATTTATTATCTAAAGAAGGAAATGATTTGGTTTTTATTAGCCATCAACAAAACGTGTTAAGAGAGTTAAAAAGGAGTCTTTATACTTGCTTTTTTGAGGGAATAAGTCGTCTTTGCCGAATTATTTTCATGAAAAAAAGATTTTATTTACGTGAAAAGAAATATTTATTTTCATGAAGAAGAATATTTCTTTTCATGAAAATAATTTGGTGATGGAGGATTGTGAGAGTTGAATGTTGGGTGCTGGTGATGTGAATTTGTGGTTATTTAGGTGTTGAATGATGTGTTTTAATGAAAGGTATAGATAGTTGATAAATATTATCGACATAATATTCATTGATTTTATATATTTTTTTCTCTTGTAGAGTATTTGTTGTGTTGATTTCTGGATGCTTTTTACTCATAAGATATAAAAATATATTTTTTCTCCTCAAAACATTTTGTTTTCTCAATAATATTTCGCACTTTTGTCCTCAGAATACACTAACGTAAACAAAAGATAATCTAAAAAACGGAAAGTCGAGAAAGCAATGTGGGGAAATGTAGACCTATGTTATGTCAGAATCCTTGTGTTTTCATCTGTGCTATAGGATGATTCTATGCTTTTCAGATTGTACCGATTTAGATAAAATCTTAATAAAAACATGTCACAAAAGAAGAACAATAAGAGATTTCTTGCAGTGCTTACAATGGTATTGTTTTCCACAGTATCGTTTGCTCAGGGGGCTAAATTGGCTGATGGTGTAAAACCATTACCACCCGACGCGGAAATCCCTGGAGCTGAATATACGCTCGTCTTCCATGATGAGTTTAATGAGCCAGATGGCACTTTGCCTGATACTAATGTGTGGAGATACTGTACCCGTTATCCAAAAGTTACATGGGCACGGTTTTTGAGCAACTCTCCTGAAGTGGCTTTTATGAAGGATGGTAATCTTGTTTTGCGTACCATTCCTAATCCTGATAGGTCAAAAGATAATGTGGAAATGCTTTCTGGTGGTATTGAAACCAGTCAGAGCTTTACTTTCCGCTTTGGTCGTGTGGAGTGTCGTGCACTGGTTAATCCTTTTATAGGTAACTTCCCTGCTATCTGGATGATGCCAAAGTCAAAGTTCGGATGGCCAAAAGGCGGTGAAATTGATATCTTTGAGCAGATTGATAATGAGCAGCGTTGTTATGCAACCGTACACTCTGCGTGGACTCAGAGTCATAGAAATGAGCCACACTCTGGCAATCTTTTGATGCCGATGAATCGTTATCATACCTATGCAGTAGAGTGGGAAGAGGATGTTCTGACCTTCTTTGCTGATGGTAAACGTGTGTTCCAATATAAGAAACAGAATGATAGTCAGGAGCAATGGCCGTTTGATAAGTCTAATTTCTACCTGATTCTCAATCAGTCAGTGGGCAATGGTTCGTGGGCGAAAAATGCAGATGTGAATCATACATACGAGATGCGCGTCGATTGGATACGTGTCTATCAAAAGGAGAAGCATATTCCTACGAGTATTAGCGTTCCAATGACAAAGATACAGGAAAGCACAGAAAGCAATGATATTTATTCGTTGCAGGGTGCTAAGATGGGGACTCATGAGAGCGAATTGCCAAAGGGAATCTATGTTCTTAATGGCAAGAAGTTTGTTAAATAAGCTTTACTACTAAAGTGGAAAAGCTAAGTAATACAGAAACGATTTACTAACATAAACAAGAAATAATCTATGGAAGAACAAATCGAAGTGAAAGAACTCGACAGTGTTGTTATACACTTTTCTGGTGACTCAGGTGATGGTATGCAGCTTGCGGGTAACATTTTCACCACTGTCTCGGCTTCTGTCGGCAATGGTGTGTCTACTTTCCCAGACTATCCGGCTGACATCCGTGCCCCGCAAGGCTCCTTGACAGGTGTGAGTGGATTCCAGGTTCATATTGGTGCGAGCAAGGTTTATACTCCTGGTGACCGCTGTGACGTTCTTGTAGCAATGAATGCTGCTGCGTTGAAGATGCAGTATAAACATTGCAAGCCTAACAGTACAATCATTATCGACACTGATTCATTCGGACAGCGTGACCTTCAGAAGGCTGAGTTCCGCAGTGATGACTATCTGGGCGAGATGAGTATTGACCCTGATCGTGTAGTGGCTTGCCCGATAACAAAGATGGTGAAGGACTGTTTGGCTGATACTGGCATGGACAATAAAGCCATGCTGAAGTGCCGTAATATGTTTGCTTTGGGTCTTGTTTGCTGGCTTTTCAACCGCGACTTAGACTTGGTAAACAACTATCTCGAGACAAAGTTTAAGAAGAAACCAGCCGTTGCTGAGGCGAATATAAGGGTTGTACGTGCAGGCTATGACTATGGTCATAATGTACATGCTTCTGTTCCTAATACCTATCGCATTGAATCAAAAGTGAAACAGCCTGGCCGTTATATGGATATTACGGGTAATAAGGCTACTGCATACGGTCTGATGGCTGCGGCTGAGCGTGCTGGCTTGCGTCTTTTCTTAGGTTCTTATCCTATCACTCCAGCAACTGATATCTTGCATGAGTTGGCTAAGCATAAGTCAATGGGTGTAACAACCGTACAGTGTGAGGACGAGATTGCTGGTTGTGCATCGGCTATTGGTGCTGCTTTCGCTGGTGCATTGGCTGCTACTTCGACCTCTGGTCCTGGTATATGTTTGAAGAGTGAGGCTATGAACCTTGCGCTTATTGATGAACTTCCATTGGTGATTATCGACGTACAGCGTGGTGGTCCATCAACGGGTATGCCTACGAAGAGTGAGCAGACCGACCTCTTGCAGGTGCTTTACGGCCGTAATGGTGAGAGTCCAATGCCTGTCATTGCAGCTACAAGTCCTACTGATTGCTTCGATGCAGCCTATAACGCTTGTAAGATTGCATTGGAACACATGACGCCAGTTGTGCTTCTTACCGATGCATTCATTGCTAATGGTTCTTCTGCTTGGAAACTTCCAAATATCGAAGAGTTGCCAGAAATCCATCCACACTTCGTTACAGAAGACCAGAAGTATAAGTACACTCCATACAAACGTGACCCAAAGACATTGGCGCGTTACTGGGCTATTCCTGGCACGGAAGGCTATACGCATATCCTTGGTGGATTGGAGAAAGACGGTGAAACGGGTGCTATTTCAACCGATCCAGAGAACCATGACAAGATGGACCACCTTCGTTGGAACAAGGTGGCACGCATTCCAGTACCTGATTTGGTTGTTCAGGGCGACGAGGATGATGCCGACTTGCTTATTGTAGGCTTTGGTAGTACTTACGGTCATCTCTATTCTGCAATGGAAAATTTGCGTAGTAAGGGTCATAAGGTTGCTTTGGCACAGTTCAAGTATGTGAATCCATTGCCAAAGAACACTGCAGAAGTGCTTAGTCGTTATAAGAAAGTCGTTGTTGCAGAACAAAATCTTGGTCAGCTTGCAGCCCTCTTGCGTATTCGTATCAACCACTTCGCTCCTTATCAGTATAACCAAGTTAAGGGTCAACCATTCGTTGTCACCGAGTTGGTTACAACTTTTGAGAAACTTCTCAAGGCTCCACTACCAAAGGAAGAAACTGGTACTTTCTATACGAAGATACTTGAGTAGAATAGTTGACGAGTAGACAAGTAAACAAGTTTACAAGTTGCTTGCGACGTTGGGAAGTCTACAAGTAGATGAGTTAATGGGTTGACATGTAGACGAGTTAACGAGTTTACAAGTTGCTTGTTAAGAGCTAAGCGAATAAAAGTAATCATAATTAAGGATTTAATGAGTTTACAAGTGGATGAGTTAACGAGTTTACAAGTTGCTTGTTAAGAGCTAAGCGAATAGAAGTAATCATAATTAAGGATTTAATGAGTTTACATGTGGACGAGTTAACGAGTTGACAGGTTACTTGTTAATACCTCCAAGTGAATAGAAGTAATCATAATTAAGGATTTAATGAGTTTACATGTGGACGAGTTAACGAGTTGACAAGATGCTTGTTAATAGCCCCAAGCGAATAGAAGTAATCACAATTATGAATTATGAATTATGAATTGTGAATTAAATGAAAAAGTCATGAATCAATATACAGCACAAGATTTTAAGAAGGGACAACCACGTTGGTGTCCCGGCTGTGGCGACCATTTCTTCCTTGCCAGTTTGCAGAAAGCAATGGCAGAGTTAGGTGTTCCACCTTACGAAACAGCCGTTATCAGTGGTATCGGATGCTCAAGCCGATTACCTTATTATGCTAATACATACGCTATGCAGACTATTCATGGTCGTGCAGCAGCGATTTCCACTGGTGCGAAGGTGACCAATCCGAACCTTACTATTTGGCAGGTTTCGGGCGATGGTGATGCACTTGCTATCGGTGGTAACCACTTTATCCATGCGATGCGCCGTAATGTGGACCTGAATATGATTCTTCTGAACAACCGTATCTACGGTCTTACGAAGGGACAGTATTCACCAACCAGTCCACGTGGCTTTGTTTCTAAGTCAAGTCCTTACGGTACAACAGAAGACCCATTCCACCCAGCAGAACTCTGCTTTGGTGCTCGTGGCAACTTCTTCGCACGTAGTGTTGCCAGTGATAACACTGAAACAATCGCTATCCTTAAGGCTGCTTATCAGCATAAGGGTGCTGCTGTTTGCGAGATTTTGCAGAACTGTGTTATCTTCAACGATGGCTGTCACACCTCAGTTTATACCTCACAAGGTCGTAAGGAGAATGCTATTTACGTTAGACATGGCGAGCCATTAATCTTCGGTGCAGACAATGAGTTTGGACTTGTACAGGAAGGCTTTGGCTTGAAGGTGGTTAAGATAGGCGAGAATGGTATTACTCGCGATGATATCCTCGTACATGATGCCCACAGTCAAGACAATACCTTGCAGCTGAAACTTGCAATGATGAGCAATGAGGACGGCTTCCCTATAGCCCTCGGAGTTATTCGTGATGTTGAGGCTCCTACCTATGATGCTGCTGTCAATCAGCAGATAGAGGAGGTGAAGGCACAGAAGCATTACCACACCTTTATGGAGATGCTCGAGACCAACGATATTTGGGAGGTCAAGGAATAATATTTTAAGACAAAATATACTTGCTTAGAAAGAGGAAAAGATGTATCTTTGTGGACAACCAACCATTTAAGACATCATGAGAAGACTAACCTCATTTCTACATAGCAGGTGTACGATACAGACAAATGCCACTTCCTGGCGCACGAGTGTTGCGCTGGGAGTTGGCATTTTCTTGTTTCTTTACCTCCTACAGCCGTTCGGGATTAGCCAGTATCGGGGTAGTATCTTTTTGATGTGTCTTGGTTTTTGTCTTATGACCATCTTCGTTCAGTGGCTTTGTGCCTTTTTTTTCTTCAAAAGACCATCGCGAAAAGATGTCCCAATCACCAATGGTTATATCATCCTTTATAGTATAGCTATCGAGTTTGCGATGGCTATCTCTATGACGCTCTATGCAGCTTTCTTCTTCCAAATGCCATTAACATGGCAGCTGTTCAGTACATTCTTTTATTGGACCTTCCTTGTTTGGGTAATCGTTACAGCTATTTTTACGTTGGTAAACTATAACCGTATGTTGAATAGTAGACTGGAAGAAATGATAAAGAAGACCTCTGATGAACAGGAAGGAATCCTTATCACGTTGCACGACCAGAACCTGCGGGGAACCGACCTTACCTTACCTATCAACAATCTACTCTATATTGAAGCTCGAAAAAACAATGTCTGCGTATGTTATATAAAAGAAGGTAAAGTGGTAAAGGCTGAACTCCGTTCGACGTTGATAGCCTTAAAGGATGACCTTCCTTACGATAATATCTTTCAGTGTCATCGTTCCTTCCTTGTGAATATCAATAATATTACTTCTGCAAAAGGTAACTCCAACGGTTATCAACTTCGTCTTTTGGGTTGTGAAGACATCATCCCAGTCTCTCGCACCTTTGTTCCCGGTCTCCGCCACTTCGTTGGTTAATATCTAATTATTAGCATGTTTTTCTGTTTTTTACAAACAACTTATTCCCTTATTAATAGATATTTGTAAAATATTTTCATGAACCTCAAACTCAATCCATGCTCTTTTGGGTTCTAAAAGACGCCTAATTGACTTGCAATAGGTGCCCTTTTGAAGTCCAACTAACGCCCTTTTGAAGTCCAATTAAGCACCTTTTCTTTTACTACTTTATAACCAATTGATTTCCTGTTGGTTACAAACCTACTTTTTATCCGTGTTATTGTCCTTATTTATAGCTGTTTTGTTTGAAAATATGTAATGATTTTTCAAGTGGTTATCTTTTGAAGTATTAAAGTAAATAAGAGGCTCCGTGTCGGAGGATGATAATAGAATAGAAAGCTGAGAGACTTAGCTATGCTTTTGTCTAATGAGCAACTTAGGTTTTTCTGTCAAAGGTATACGAAAAGTATTCATACATTTAATGGAAAAACTATTTGTATTGATTAATATGATGTGGCTGTTAGTAAAATTACTTGCTTCATCCCATAAGGAATGACATTATAGCAAAAATCAGACTCTTTAATAAATAGTTTTTCAGAAAGATATTTATCAAATGCTTGTATCTGCCTTAGACCTTCTTCCTGATTACGTACGCCACTGATAGCGAAGATATATTTTTTCTGTTTATTATCTCTGTTGTAATTCAGCTTGTATAGTGCTTCTTTTATGTCTTTTCTGTAAGTAAACCTTTGCATAGAAATTATATTTTTCCCCTTTATCACTGAATAGAAATCATAAAAATCAACTGATATTATCCAATGAAATTCGAGTAAGTTACGAATACAATATAAAAACGACTTTATTTCTTCATAAGTATTACTACCATTTGGAAACGAAAGAATTGCGTCAAACATTTCTTTTTCATCAACTTCAAATATGTCTGAAGTTTGTAGAAGGACTAATTTTGTCTTATCATTTTGATGCAATGAAAGTAAATGAACCTTTTCAATAGCCTCTTTTGAGTTTGCTAAGATGAGGTTCATAAGAGTATACTCTCCTTTTTCTATGCAAGAGATTCCATCTCGTTTAAGTTTTTCAACAATTTGCTTATTTTCGGAATCGACAGTTAATAGACTCGCACAATCTACATTTAAGTTCTGTATATCATCAAGTATTTGATACAGTTCTTCTTCATTTTCATAAGGAACAACCGTGAAATACGGATTACCATTCAACATCGCTGAAATATTAGACCGCAACTCATTATAGAAAATATAAGCAGGAATACCGTGTGCCTCAGCATAAGCCAATTCGTAGCCGACACCAAGAGAGGGGCAAGTACATTCGGCTATCAGCAAGTCACACGACTCAAGCCATTTAGTATCACGTTCGTAAATATAAGCATCTGACATAAGTGTCTGGGATTTCATGCTCATATCGGCTTGCCCGATGTGCTCTGTAACCACAATGTCAGTTTTGTTTATATAGTCAATAATACGCTTGTATAAGCCTGCGTCTTCTCTACCGCCACGTATAGAGCCTGCAAAATAAATTCTTCTATTCATCGTACATAAGAGTTTGTGCCTTGTCTATTATATTCAACGATGTCAATTACCTATTCAAAATAATATCATCTTTTATCGGTGAGATTATTTCTATACAGCCACTTGCTCTAAAATCTGAAGTTCCTCTATCGTCTTATTAATATCAGTATTATCCCACGTCATGTCTTTCGGATATAATTCTTTTCTAAAACAATGGACTATCTCAAAGAGATTTTTAAGCAAATCTTCTGTATTCTTTGTTTGCGACTTCTCACTTACGTATAAATTGATTATATTTGAAGCTTTAGCACTTATTTGATAAATACTCTCACTTCTTGTGTGTAATGAGATATATGATGTTAGAAATTGCAACTCAACAGCTTCCTCTGATGTAATCTCACCATCTTTCAGTATTTTACATAGTGCATGAAGATACTCTTGATAAATTTTCAGTTTCTCCTTAAATATTTCAGCGTTGCGTTCCTTTTCTAAAGCATTACGAGTTTGACCAGACAAAAGAAGCATTGTAATGATGGCAGATAAGACTACTCCAAACAATGCACCAACAATTCTCGGCCAAATATCTTGTGTATTGTAGTTGCCAAACATAATGGCACTACCAAAAAATACGACAATAGCAATAAAAATAAGACTAAGCGAAATTAGTCTTTGATACTCTATATTTTTCATAAATTTATTTTTGTTTATTCCCCAATCACAAAGAGACTGGGGAATGAGATTAAATTAGCGACGATGCCAAGAAATACCACCATTCTTAGAATAATACAGTCCTTTGCTCGTTTGAGCAAGTAACTCGTTTCCTTGTACAGTAATCTCTTTAAAATCTCCTGCAGTAGATCCTGTGTAACGAGAATGCCAGCTGATTCCTCCATTCTTTGAGTAATAAACCCCCTTAGAAGTACAAGCTAATAACTCATTACCATAATCACATAAGCTATAAAATTCGCCAGCATTAGAACCTGAATAACGAGAATGCCAAGTATTCCCTCCATTTGTTGAATACTCAATGCGATTTTTCTCAGAGTTAATACGAATCATTTCGCGACCAAAGTTTACAATTTGTCCCATAATTTTTGTTAGTTAGTTTATTTAAAGTTCATTTTGCAGATACATTGCAATTGCCCCCAAGTCATCATAACTGATTCTGCCTGAGGGGTGGGGTATTCCTAAAATCTTTATATCGCCCCACATTGCTTTTGCTACACCGTGTTTAGCAGGTTCTCCATTAACCATTGGGGGAACAATGCTCTCTACTTCCTTAATGTTTAAACGATTGACAAAAGGAGTAAAGCAATCGGGTATAGAGAAGCAAACTACGGCTTTTGGATGGTAAATATCCTTGATAACTTCCGCACTGAAATCAAGACATTGATTGATGATTTCTGTACTTCCTTTCTTGGCTTTCAGTTCCTTAATATCCTGACTACCAAAATAGACAGCGTTCATAAACACGTAATTACCGTCTTCCATAGGCTCTGTAAACTTAGCCCACTTCATAGCTGCATAGAGTTTTCCCCATACAGGCCACTTTTCACGCTCAGTGTAAAAGTAAGGATTTCCTTCATAAAATCGTTCCTTGTTTGCCCCTTGATAAGGGAAAGGTTCATGAGCATTGTAGCCAAGGAATACTACCTGTGGAGATTTATCCAACACAGGTTTAGACTGCATTGCACAACTCGTACAGTTAAATTCAGGACCTACACTCTCGATGTACTGGCAGACTTTGTCTACCCATTTTTCATACAATTCTTGTTTGTCCATAGTCAATTATTGAGCCATTATCCAGTCCGTTTAGCCCTTAAAAAGTTAGTAATAGCATTAATAATGCAGAAGCGTGAACTGGCTATGTCCACATTCTAAGTCGAAGGTCCTAGGAAAACCCATTGCACGAAAGTAGTAATAGCAGCCCACGCTATAGCGTGAGAACCACTATGCTATCCTTGTGCAAGTGTCTTGAATTTCCTAGGTTCTCGACTTACAAGATAAGCATAACGCCTCTTATTTTTTCAACGATGTCATTGTGTCTTTGAAACAACACGCTACAAAATTAACATTTTTATTTTATTATTAGGTAATAAACGTTGATAAAATTTGTTTTTTCCATTTTATATAGAGGTTATGCACTCTATTCTTTTCTGTCTATCGTAAGGTAATTCTTTTAGAATTGAGTTTGCTGTCATTGCTGTCATCTGCTATGAAGACTTAACTTGTTAGTTTACAGTAGGTTTATGCAAAGTGTTAAAAGTGACAGCAAAGTAAAAGTAAAATAATTCTTGTAATAATGAGTAGTGCTTGTCTTCTTACTTTAGTCAGAAATATTACATCATTCTCTTAACTATACAACGGACTAAGCGTGTTAGTTGTTCGTCCCAAAATATAGTATTTCAGCGGTGTGAATAGTTATCTAAACCACTTTTTTGCTGTCTGTCCCTATTATTTGGAGGCAATCAAAAGCTTTGATACATTTGCGACAGAAATCAATGTTTCACTTTTTAAAATCAAAGCGTATGAAGACTTTAGTTTCTAAAATCGTCGTTATCGTTGCTCTTATGTTTGCAACCAGTATGAATGCACAGAACAACAATCAGTTCGAAGCACAGTTAAAAACCACTTTAAGTAACGTCAAGGCAGACGAAGCTACATCTATTGTAAAGGGAATGGATGAATTGAAGCGTATGGAAATGCAGTATCCAGATGCTTGGCTCCCTACCTATTATCGTGTGTTCTATGCCCTTCAGTATGCTGCTCGCTCTCCACAGAGTGATTATTCCTCCTTATTCTTAGATGCGGTGAAGGCTGACCTTGAGGCATTGCAGACAAAAAAGGGAGTTGATCGTTCAGAACAGTTTACGTTGAAGGGTTTTTATTATGCAGCACTCATCACACAGAATCCATCAGTGAATGGTAAACTTTATTACATTGATGCAATCTGTTATTACAAGTCAGCTATTGGTATTAACCCATCTAATCCTCGTCCTCGTGTTCTCCTTTATATCTTTTTTGAGAAGATGAGTAAGGAGACTGGTCGTCCAAGTATGAATACTCCAAAGGATTTAGAAACCATCAAAGAACTCTTTGCTAAGGAAAAGCAGAATGGTATGCAGCCAGCATGGGGACGTAATCTGATAGACTATTTTAAGTTGAAGTAATATGCTGAAAGGACCTAACTCATAAAGATGTGGGGCGTATCAAATCGTACGCCCCTATCTTTGTAATTCCTTTGTAGAGTTTAGGAACTATGCTAATTGATGCTATAATTTATCATGTTGAGTTTATAAAACAGAAGATAACGAGTATAGATTTGCTCTCTTTAAGAAAAAAATGTATCTTTGAAGCCTAAAAACAGATATTATTGAAAACAAAAAACAGATTTAACTATGGCGAATTTATTGGACGAAGTGACAGGACCTGTGAATGATGCAGGTCGTGACGTACATGTAATTGACAAGCAACTCCCTGTTGAAGTAGGTTTTGGTTCAACCCTTTTTCAGATTGCTTTGTGGGTGGTTGGTCCGGTGTTGGTATTGTTATTTGTGCTGATATTGGGTAGTACGATGACAAATCCATTGCTTGTTGGTGTTGTAGGCTGTCTGGTGGGAATTCTCCCTGGTGTTATCTTTATCTTTATGAAGATATCAGCACGTAACTATTTCCAGAAGTTAGAGCAGCGTATTCAGGCTGAGGCATCTAATATAGACAACTATTTGGAACAGCGTGTACAGATACTTCAGAACGTAGTTGGTCTGGTAGAGCGTGCTATCGACCTTGACAAAGACGTGATGAAGGCTGTTGCAGCTCTTCGTTCTGGTGGTGTGAACGAAGGAAATAGAAGTGATGTGAATGCACAAGTAAACACAGCTTTTGGACGACTCTTTCCACAGGTTGAGGCTTATCCAGAGTTGAAAGCACACAATGCTATTGCTGATGCGATGCAGCAGAATAATTATCTGCAGCGAGAGATTACGGCAGCTCGCACTGTATATAACAGTCGTGTGACACAATGGAATACTGACATCTTCTCTTGGCCAACAAAGATGATTGTTGCTGCTCAGCAGGGTTACACAACTCGCATACCATTCACAGCAACGGCAGAGACACGTGAGGCAGCAAGAGGTAAATTCTTCTAAGACAGCGGAGGTAAATGGTAGAGGATATCTATGATCCACTAAACGAATACATCAGCACCTTTAAGGAGAAGTTCAAGAAGGTGGCTGATGAAACCTTTAATGCACTTGCCGAAGAGGCTCAGGTTGATGTTGAGGCTAATCGTGAGACGTGTCGACAAATCTATGCAGGAGAGAAGAATCTTGCGGATGTGTCTGGTCGTATCACGATGTGGACTATCGTGTGTGTCATTCTGTGGATAGCTGTGGTGGCAGGTGCTGCTGTTGTTTATGTGAAGAGAAATGAGTTTCCGATGGAATATCTTTTGATGATAGGCGGCGGAGCAGCTTTATTGCTTGTCTTCCTATTGTTAAAAGTACATCCGACATTGAAATCCTTGCGTGTTCAGCATGACGATTTAGCCAATGAGGTGAAGGCGTTGAAAGAGCGAGCATGGAATCAGATGGCAGCTTTGAATAGGCTCTATGACTGGGATGTCTTCACACGTATGATGTCAAAGACCGTACCCAGATTGGAGTTCGACCCTTATTTCACCACACAAAGATTGGCAGACCTTCGTAAAACATACGGATGGAACGACTCCTTTAATGCTGAACGTTCGGTACTTTATTCCCATTCTGGGCTTATCAATGGTAATCCCTTTGTCATCTGTCGAACACGGAAGATGGAGATGGGAGAGAAGACTTATCATGGTCAGAAGACAATTTTTTGGACAACGACAGAGCGAGGGCCAGATGGAAAGATGCGTACAGTGTCTCATTCGGAAACCTTATATGCCAGTGTAACTGCACCCTATCCTAATTACTTTGAGCGTACTCGGCTTATCTATGGTAATACTGCAGCACCCGACTTGACTTTCTATCGTAAGCCAAGTGGATTGGCTGGTAAGGATGGTTCATTGCGTTTCAAATGGGATAGATTCTGGTTGCGACGCAAAGCTCGTAACCTTGAGAGTAGTGACTTTGCAATGTTGACCAACGAAGAGTTTGAGGTTGCGTTCAATACAAGTAATCGTAATAACAATCAGCAATATGCTTTACTCTTTACGCCATTGGCACAACAGAGTATGATGGCATTGCTGATGGACGATAAAGAGGGTTATGGTGATGACTTTGATTTCGATAAGCATTACATGATAAACACTATCATGCCAGAACATCTACAAATGTTAGACCTCGATATGAATCCTGCTCAGTATCGTAGTTTTGACTTTGAGAAGGCTAAGAAAGACTTTTACGAAATCAATGCGAGGTATTTCCGTGCCATCTACTTTAGTTTCGCTCCCCTGTTGTGTGTACCGATGTATCAGCAGATACGACCACAGAAGGATATTTACGGATATGACATGGAACGGAAGAGTTCGTTCTGGGAGCATGAAGCATTGGCTAACTTCTGGGGACAGGAGAATTTCCAGCATCCTAATTGTGTGACTCCTTGTATTATGAAGACTTCTTCTGCGGCACAAGGAGATGGCAGTACGCTGATAAATGTTACGGCTTACGGCTTCCGTTCAGAACATCGTATGTCTTATATTAGTAAATATGGCGGTGATGGGTCATGGCATGATGTACCAGTGGAGTGGTATGAGTTCCTGCCTGTTGAGGGCAATGGTCGTATTATGATGCAGGAGGATGAGACGCAAAACGATACCGACATGAGTCAGAAACAGCGTATGAGCCATATCAGTGACGTCTTACAGAAATCGCACTTAGATGTCTATAGAAGACATATTGCCTCTAAGGTCTAAGCTGGAGGAACTGGATAAAAAGACAAAGGACGATAAAAGCATCTCACTTTTATCGTCCTTTGTTGTATTAAGGAGATATCTTATAATTTCTCACCATAGCACAAGTCACCAGCATCACCGAAACCAGGAACAATGTACTTATGCTCATTCAATCCTTCATCAATAGCTGCACACCAAATGGTTGTTGAGTCTTCTGGGAAGGTTTTACGGATATGTGCGATACCTTCTGGTGTAGCCAGCAAGCAGGCAACATGCACATGACGAGGATTTCCCTTTGAGAGGATAGCCTTGTAGCCAAGTTCCATAGAACCGCCAGTAGCCAACATTGGGTCAGCGATGATAAGTGTCTTACCATTGATGTCTGGTGTAGCAAGATATTCAACGTGGATTCCTACCTCATGATGATCAGCATCCGTATATTCGCGATAAGCACTAACGAAGGCATTACCAGCATGGTCGAATATGTTAAGGAAACCGTTATGGAAAGGCAATCCAGCACGGAAAATAGTTGCCAAAACAATCTTATCAGTTGGTACATTTACCTGAGCCGTACCTAACGGAGTAACAACATCCTTTGGTTCGTAGTTCAATGTTTTTGAGATTTCAAAAGCTTCGAACTCTCCGATACGCATAACATTATTGCGGAAGAGCAAGCGATTCTTCTGATAATCCTTATCACGGATTTCAGCTAAATACTGATTGATGATAGAGTTCTGCTCTGAAAAGTTAATGATGTCCATTTTTCTATCTTAGGTGTTATAGATAAGCAAGTTAGCAACCTGCTCTACAAAATTTCGGCAAAAGTAAGAAATAAATCTGAGGTTTTGCTAAGTCTGATTTGCAAATATAGCTATGCTTGTTGTTTTTTTTATTTCTTTAACCTTCTAAGTAAATACTTTGATACTTTTTCTTCGCTATTTTTTGTTTGAACTTAATAATTATATTACCTTTGCGGTGTCTTTGTAGATAAGACACAAAAAAGAGTCTAAATCAATTTTCAACTAAATACATTTATAAGAAATGGCAAAGTTTGATAAGAGCGTACTTGAGAAGTACGGTATTACAGGTACAACAGAAGTTGTTTACAATCCATCTTACGACTTATTGTTCGAAGAGGAGACAAAAGAAAGCCTTCAGGGTTATGAAAGAGGTCAGGTAACTGAGCTTGGCGCAGTAAACGTAATGACTGGTATTTACACTGGTCGTTCTCCTAAGGATAAGTTCATCGTTGATGATGAGAACTCTCACGATACAGTATGGTGGGATTCTGAGGAATACCACAATGACAACCACCGTGCTTCTAAGGAGGCTTGGACAGTTGTTAAGGATATCGCTAAGAAGGAGTTGTCTAACAAGCGTCTTTTTGTTGTTGACGGTTTCTGCGGTACACACGCTGACACACGTATGAAGATTCGTTTCATCGTGGAGGTTGCTTGGCAGGCTCACTTTGTAACAAACATGTTCATCCGTCCTACAAGCGAGGCTGACCTCGAGCAGGAGCCAGACTTCATCGTTTACAATGCTTCTAAGGCTAAGGTTGAGAACTGGAAGGAGCTCGGTCTTAACTCAGAAACTTGCGTTATGTTCAACGTAACAACTAAGGAGCAGGTAATCGTTAACACATGGTACGGTGGTGAGATGAAGAAGGGTATGTTCTCTATGATGAACTACTTCTTGCCATTGAAGGGTATGGCTTCTATGCACTGCTCTGCTAACACTGACATGAACGGTGAGAACACAGCTATCTTCTTCGGTCTTTCTGGTACAGGTAAGACTACTCTCTCTACCGATCCAAAGCGTAAGCTCATCGGTGATGACGAGCACGGTTGGGATGACAAGGGTGTCTTCAACTATGAGGGTGGTTGCTATGCTAAGGTTATTAACCTTGACAAGGAGTCTGAGCCAGATATCTACAAGGCTATCAAGCGTGACGCTCTCCTCGAGAACGTAACTGTTGATGCTAATGGTAAGATCGACTTCAACGATAAGAGCGTAACTGAGAATACTCGTGTTTCTTATCCTATCTACCACATCGAGAACATCCAGGCTCCTGTTTCTCAGGGTCCAGATGCTAAGCAGGTAATCTTCTTGTCAGCTGACGCTTTCGGTGTATTGCCTCCAGTATCTATCTTGGATTCAGAGCAGACTAAGTACTACTTCCTCTCTGGTTTCACAGCTAAGTTGGCTGGTACAGAGCGTGGTATCACTGAGCCAACTCCAACATTCTCTGCTTGCTTCGGTCAGGCATTCTTGGAGCTCCACCCAACAAAGTATGCTGAGGAGCTTGTTAAGAAGATGGAGAAGAGCGGTGCTAAGGCTTACTTGGTTAACACTGGTTGGAATGGTACTGGCAAGCGTATCTCTATTAAGGATACACGTGGTATCATCGATGCTATCTTGAACCACTCTATCGATACTGCTCCAACAAAGCAGATTCCTTACTTCAACTTCACTGTTCCTACACAGCTCGAAGGTGTTGCAACTGATATCCTCGATCCACGTGACACTTACGCTGATGCAGCTCAGTGGGATGAGAAGGCTAAGGACCTCGCAGCTCGTTTCATCAAGAACTTCAAGAAGTACGAGACAAACGAGGCTGGTAAGGCTCTCGTAGCAGCTGGTCCACAGCTCTAATTCTTTCGGAATATTTCTGAATAGATAATAATAGCTCCCATCCGTAGCAATACGGGTGGGAGTTTTTGTTTGTTCTGCTGTAATATAGAATAATAAGATTGCTAATTTTAGGTAGAAATATTACGTACTATTACTACAATAATTTTAATTTTATTTTGCTGTCACTTTTAACACTTTGTGTAATTGTGCTGATTATTAGTGAGTTAAGTGGTAGTTTTGAGTGACAGGAGTGACAGCAAAGTTTGTTTTGGTAAAGTTATGGATTATTCGAAATGTGGAGTGTTAAACTGAGATTTTTACATAATAAGGCACACAGAGGTGCTGAGAAGACGGAGCTAAACACAATGCACTGAGGTGTCGATGGCACACAGAGCGACAGAGACGAAGCGTACAGAGTCCTGATGCCTTTTGGGGTAAATGCCTTGTGTATAAATCTCAAAAAAAGTAAATGCTCTCTGTTTCTCTATACACCGACAGTGCCTCCGTGACTTGCATCGCTTTTTTTATACTTCTCTGTGTTCTCCTTCTCTCTGTGTGATATTACGTCAAAGTTCTAAACTTAAGTGACCTCCACTTCCCTCAGCTTTTCAGTACGGTTTATCATGTTGTAGGCTTGCTTTATTGTTTTCATCTGCTTATCAAACTTCTAATGGGGATTATGGCGAATGTGTTGAGTAGTCCGCACCACTCGTGTTCAGCCTCCGCACGACCTGTGCGGACGCTCCGCACAAGATGTGCGAGGCATCATTACGTTGACTGAAAGAAGTAGGATGAGTTACGATAGATATTTATTAGAGTAGCAGTAGACTCTTAAGACGAATATAATTCCTTAAATGTGTAAACTATTTCGATACTAATTACTCTATTTTCTTTGTGCTATCAGGTAAGATCTTTCTAAATCTTTGTTCTATATTGTTCGTGTCAAGTACCTTTAACTGTTCTTTTGCCATTTTATGGAGAATCTCAAAACGTTGCTTTCTTGATACCCCTTGCTTTATCATTTCAGAATTAGCAGATTCCATATTAGATAATACTACTAACTGGTTGATGCTTGCAGTTTCTCTAAGATTTATTCCTTTAGATGCCAAATTTGGGTTAGCTTGAGCCCATTCTTTTGCTTTACACCCAAAAAGAATTATATTTAGCATATCAGCTTCAGTTGCATAGATAATCCCATGCTTGATAGCATTAATGTCCATTTTAGGAATAATCACGTTTTTAATAGCATCGGTATGAAGTGTATAATTGGTTTTGGATAGTATTCGCTTTGCGTTCCACTCTAACGAAAGCGGATCGCTCTCTTGTTCTTTTAACCGCTGGTATTCCTTTACAATATAAAGTTGGAATGTTGGGCTAATCCACATGCCAAAGTTAAAGGCTATATCTTTGTGTGTATAAGTCCCTCCATTTCTCCCTGCTTTTGATACGATGCCAATAGCATTAGTTGCTTCTATCCACTTCCTTGGAGTCATATTAAATCTATTCAATCCTGCTTCTTTCATAAAGGTGTCGAATTCGACACCTTTAAAATTTGGATTATTCAGACTTTCCCAAACACCAAGATATTCTAAGGTGTTTTTATTTCTCATCCAATTGCGAATAAGGTCTTCTCCATCGTTGGCTTTCACCATATCCGTTAGACTGATATAGTCGTTATCATTCTTTCCTATCAGCACAGATATTTCAGTACTCTGTACCGTTATCTTCTTTGATGTATTCATATTTTTAGTTATTATATCAGCAAAAGTAACAAATAAAAAACACTTCTCAGTATTGTTAGGGTCTTTTTTGCTTCTTATACGATTTTTTTTGCAATGAGGGCAAATGGTAGTGTAATGTAATGTAAAATAAGTAGACAAATAAAGGCGTAGAAAAGTAGAAGAATGATAAGGTTTTAAGTCGAGTAAAGTCAAGTAAAAAAAGTGATAGTACCAGTCGGAAAGTTCATGGGAAGGTAAGGAAGATAGCAGAAGCTTATCAGATGTGATTTATTGGTTATTTTTCTTCAAGTTTATCGTTACTTTGGCAATACTTACTAAACAAACTTAAAAAAACGCAGTTATTTTCGATATTTTACATAATTAACCTCGTCAAAGACGTTGATTCTGAAGAATTCTGATTAAATTTGCAGTTAAATTCAATTATTAGTATCTGATGCGTAATAAGATATATACTCTCGTAGCTTTAATGGTGGCTACTTTGACAATGACATCTTGTCTTAAGGACGACGACGAGAAAAATAGTGTAAGTTACAAAGACACGGCTATTTTGAGCTTTTCTTTGGGACAATTAAAGCAAGTGCGTGATACCGTTGCCAAGAATGGTAGCGATAGTACTTATACGGGCAACTTCAATGGTGCTAAGGTTAAGTTCTATATCGATCAGGCACAAGGCTTGATTTATAACCCTGACTCTTTGCCATACGGTACGAAGCCAGCAAGTGCGTTGGCTAAGATTGTGACAAAGAATAGCGGAACTGTTGTTATCAAGTCAACTACAGAGGAGAAGTTCACTTATTACAGCAGCAATGATTCTATTGACTTCAGCACTCCACGTACTTTCCGTGTTTATTCAAACAAGGGAAGTGAGTACAGAGATTACAAGGTTTCTGTGAATGTTCATAAGCAGAAGGGCAACGTGTTTAGCTGGCAGGCACTGCAAGCGAACAGTAACTTCGCTTCGTTTACAGCAATGAAGGCTGTTAGTGCGGGTAGCAAGGTGTTTGTCTTTGGTGCGAATGGCAGTCAGACTATTGTTTATGCTGCGTCAAAGGATAATGGCAATAGTTGGACAAAGCTCAGCAAGACCTTTAATGCAAATGCTTATAAGAGTGTGGCAGTGCAGGGTACTAAGCTTTTCGTTATCGACAATGGTACGGTTTATAGCTCTACAGATGGCAGCAGCTGGACCACGGTGGCTACAAACAGCAGTTTGAAGCAGTTGGTGGCAGCATCGCTAGCAGAGTTGTTTGCGCTATCAACGTCAGGTACGTTGTTGGCTTCAAAGAACAATGGTGTTACTTGGACTAACGAGTCATTAGATAGCAACGCATCGCTCCTTCCAGCAAACAATATCAATTCTTCGCTTACAGCAGTTACATCTGACTTGTATCGTGTTCAGCTTGTTGGTACATTGGCAAGTGGCACAAAGAATGTTTCTTGGACGAAACTATCTTATCGTCAGAATGAGCCATGGAGCTATGTAGAGAGCAATGCCGACAAGTTCCAGCTTCCTCTTTACAAGAGTCTTGCAGTTGTAAACTATGATAAGGCAGCCCTTGCGTTGGGCGTTGATAATAGTGGTAAGTTGGCTTCTATGCTTCTCTCACGTGATGGTGGTATCACATGGAAGAGCGATAAGAGCTTCACTTATCCAACAGACATGCAGGTAGCAAATGCTTTTGCAGCAACAGTTGATAGCGACGAATACCTCTGGGTAATCAGTGGTACAAAGGTTTGGCGTGGTAGACTCAATCGAGTAGGCTGGGCATTGAACCTTAGCCGTTTGGCAGAATAAGCTATTCAAAACTGGACAACAATGAAACGTATCTTCATCAACCTCCTCCTCTTCCTTGCTGCTACGCCTCTCTGGGCGCAGTCGGACCCGGAGTATAAGATGGAGATTGGTGCTGGTGTTGGTATGATGGGTTACTTAGGCGATTTTAACGAGTCGTTGTTCAAAGACCTTCAGCCGATGGGAACGGTGCTGGCAAGATATAATCTCAGTCCTTATATGGGATTAAAGATGAACGTATCGTTTGGAAAGATGAAAGGTTCATCAGCTGATGTCAAGACTTACTATCCACGTTTTGCTTCGGCTCCCTATACATTCGACAATTCATTGGTTGATGTAGGCTTTGCATACGAATATAACTTCCTGCCATACGGTACGGGTCGTGACTATCGTGGTGCACAGCGCTTGTCGCCATACGCAATGATAGGATTGGGTGCTACCTATGTTAATATCAAAGGTGGCGACCGCAAGTCGGTGCTTACAGCCAATCTTCCAATCGGGTTGGGTGTGAAGTATAAGGTGAGTGAACGAATGAACGTAGGATTGGAATGGGCGTTACATTTCTCGCTCAGCGATGAGTTAGACGGACAGAAAGACCCCTACGGCATTAAGAGTAGCGGACTCTTTAAGAATACGGACAGCTATTCAACCCTACAACTGACGTTCTCTTATAGTTTCATGGCAAAGTGTAAGACTTGTCATAACGAGGACGAGTAAGGGAAGTTAGTTTCCACCTATTATATATAGGTAATGTCTAAAGCGTGCAGACGTATGTGCTGTACAGAACAAAACATAGGTTTATCTCTTCAAAAGATATGGCAGAAGAATTAGATATGACACGAATACCCCAGCATATTGCCATTACAATGGATGGTAACGGACGTTGGGCAACAGAACGCAATAAGCCACGCTCCTACGGACATCAGGCAGGAGTGGATACCGTTCGACGCATAACATCAGAGTGTGTACGATTGGGTGTGAAGTTTCTCACACTCTATACCTTCTCAACAGAGAACTGGAATCGTCCTACGGATGAGATAGCTGCGTTGATGGGCCTTGTGCTTACGTCTTTGGAAGATGAAATCTTCATGAAGAATAATGTGCGTTTCCGTGTTATTGGTGACATGGCACGTCTGCCAGAAGAAGTGCAGAAGAAGTTGCGTGAGACGGAGGAGCATACAGCAAAGAACTCTGCAATGACAATGGTTGTGGCTCTTAGCTACAGTGCACGTTGGGAGATAGCCAAAGCAATGAGGGAGATTGTCGCAGAACATCAGGCAAATAGTACTGAGCCTTTGCGTCCCGAAACGATTACGGAAGAGATGATTAGCGAGCATTTGGAGACTAACTTCATGCCTGACCCAGATCTCTTGATTAGAACGGGTGGTGAGCTTCGCATCTCTAATTACCTCTTATGGCAGATAGCTTACTCTGAGCTATACTTCTGTGATACCTATTGGCCTGACTTTGATGAGCAGGACTTGCAGAAAGCCATTGCGAGTTTCCAGAGCAGACAACGTCGTTTTGGAAAGACAGAGAAACAAGTAGAAGAAAACGAAAACAATTAAGTTACGCGATAGATGACTAAAATAAATAAGGTGTTGATGCTCCTTGCACTCTCTGGAGTTTCGCTCACGATGAGTGCACAGCAGAAGATTGTAAACCCAGATATCACATATTCAGGTACTCCTAAGACTTACAAGTTGGCAGGACTGACCGTTACTGGTATTGAGGGCTATGAGGATTATGTCCTCACTGGTATCTCAGGACTCGCTGTTGGACAGGAGTTGGAGGTTCCGGGTACGGCTATCACAGATGCTGTGAAGCGTTATTGGAAGCACGGACTCTTCTCTGATGTTTCCATCTTGGCTGACTCTATTGTGGGAGATAATATCTATCTGAAGATAGACCTTGCACCACGTCCTCGTATCTCTACCATTAACTATAATGGATTGAAGAAGACTGAGCGTGAGGATATGGAAAAGAAACTCGGTCTTTTGAAGGGTGGACAGATTACGCCTAACATGATTGACCGTGCGAAGATACTTGCAAAGAAGTACTTTGAAGACAAGGGTTATAAGAATGCTGAGGTCTTCATCCGTCAGCGTGACGATGTTGCAGCTAAGAATCAGGTTATCCTTGATATCGATGTAGATAAGAAGGAGAAACTGAAGGTGCGCTCTATCATCATTGATGGCGACAACCAGTTGGGCGAAAAGAAGATTAAAGGAACCATGTTTAGCAAGGGTGCCTTTGCTAAAACCCATGAGGCTGGTAAGCTTTCTAATATCTTAAAGTCGAAGAAGTTCACTCCTGAGCGTTGGGCTGAGGATAAGAAGAACCTTATCACGAAGTACAACGAATATGGATATCGTGATGCTATGATTTTGAAGGATAGTGTTTGGAACGTTGATCCGAAGCATGTTAATGTCTATGTAAAGGTAGATGAGGGTAAGAAGTATTATATCCGTAATATCAAATGGGTAGGTAATACTATTTATACAACTGATTATCTGTCACGTCTATTGGACATGAAGAAGGGTGATGTGTATAATCAGACATACTTGAATAAGCGTCTTTCGGTAGATGAGGATGCTGTGAGGAATGCTTATTGGAATAATGGTTATCTCTTTCATAGACTTGACCCAATAGAGATAAATGTAGTTGGTGACTCTATTGACCTTGAGATGCGTATCGTTGAAGGTCAGCAGGCACGAATCAAGCGTGTGGTTATTAATGGTAATGACCGCCTTTACGAGAATGTTGTGCGTCGTGAGTTGCGAACAAAGCCGGGCGATCTCTTCTCTAAGGAAGCACTTATGCGTTCTGCACGTGAGTTGGCTTCAATGGGACACTTCGACCCAGAAGCAATTAATCCAGAGCCTGTTGCAAACGAAGAGGATGGTACTGTTGACATCAACTACAACCTCAAGCAGAAGTCAAACGACCAAGTTGAGCTTTCACTCGGTTGGGGTCAGACGGGTGTTATTGGTCGTGTCGGTTTGAAGTTGAATAACTTCTCTATGGCAAACCTCTTCCGTAAGAATCGTGAGCATCGTGGTATCTTGCCTATCGGTGATGGTGAAACACTTTCATTGGGTGCACAGACCAATGGTACTTACTACCAGTCGTATAATGCACAGTACTCAACCAACTGGTTGGGCGGCAAGCGTCCTATCCAATTCAATGTGGGTATGTCGTATTCAAAGCAGACAGACGTATCAAGCAACTATTATAATAGTGGTTACATGAATAACTATAACAACTATCGTTACGGTTATGGTAACTACAATTACAATAGCTACGAGAACTATTATGACCCAGACAAGTATGTGAAACTCTTGAGTGTCTATGCTGGTTGGGGTAAGCGTCTTAGCTGGCCTGATGACTATTTCACCTTGTCACTCCAGCTACAGTACCAGCGTTACATGTTGCGTAACTGGCGTTACTTCATCATGTCGAATGGTTCAGCGAACAACTTGAACCTCAACATTGCGCTTAATCGTACGTCAACAGACAACCAACTCTTCCCGCGTCGTGGTTCTGACTTCTCTGTATCATTGACGATTACTCCGCCTTGGTCTAAGTGGGACGGTAAGGACTATGCAAACTTGGCAAACGACCGCAACTCTCCAACCTACTCACAGGAGCAGCAGGAGAAGTATCGTTGGGTTGAGTATCATAAGTGGAAGTTCAAGGCTCGCACCTTTACAGCCCTTACAAGTGGTCAGAAATGCTTCGTTTTGATGACCCGTGTTGAGTTCGGTTTGTTGGGTAGTTACAATAAAAACAAGAAAAGTCCGTTTGAAACCTACTACATGGGTGGTGATGGTATGAGTGGATACTCTACTGGTTACGCTGAGGAGACAATTGGTCTTCGTGGTTATGAGAACGGTTCACTCACTCCATACGGTGCCGAGGGTTATGCTTACAGCCGTCTTTCATTGGAGCTTCGTTATCCATTCCTCTTGGGTAATACAACCATTTATGGTCTTGGATTCGTTGAGGCTGGTAACGCATGGACAGAGACAAGTAAGTTCAATCCATTTGACATGAAGCGTTCTGCTGGTCTTGGTGTTCGTATCTTCCTCCCAATGGTGGGTATGATGGGTATCGACTGGGCATACGGCTTCGACAAGGTATTTGGTACAAAGGGCGGCAGCCAGTTCCACTTCATCCTTGGACAGGAGTTTTAGTTTAGTTGACGAGTAGACAAGTTGACGAGTGAACAAGTTACTTGCGACGTGAACAGGAACTTTTAGTTTAGTTGACGAGTAGACAAGTTGACGAGTGAACGAGTTGCTTGCAGCAATAAATTAAGTGAGTATCGGTAATCATAATTATGAATTATGAATTTTGAATTATGAATTAAAAGAGATGAAGAAGAATATTTTTAAGAGTGTATTGCGATACGTTTTACCTCTTTACCTATTTACTCTTTTACCTTTAACAGCTTCTGCACAGAAGTTTGCGCTGATTGATATGGAGTATATCCTCAAGAATGTGCCAGCTTATGAGCGTGCAAATGAGCAGTTAAATCAGGTAAGTAAGAAGTGGCAAGCTGAGGTTGAGGCACTCAACACAGAGGCTTCTACGATGTATAAGAACTATCAGAACGAGGTAGTCTTCCTTTCTCAGGACCAAAAGAAGAAGAAACAGGAGGCTATCATGGCAAAGGAAAAGCAGGCATCCGACCTCAAGCGTAAGTACTTCGGTCCAGAGGGTGAGCTCTTCAAGAAGCGCACCAGTCTGATTACTCCTATACAGGATGAGATTTACAATGCAGTAAAGGATATCTCCGACCAGCGTGGTTATAGCTTGGTTATTGACCGTTCAAGCAATGCTGCTGGTATTATCTATGGTTCGCCAAAGGTGGATATTAGTAATGAGGTACTGCAGAAGTTAGGATATTCTTATCAGTAAGGGGATAGCAATCCTATGAGTCCTAAGGACCCTAAGAATACTATTACCGCAGATAAAAAGTAAATTAATAAACAATTAAACAATAAAAAGAAATGAAAAAGTTATTTTTGATGTTGATGCTCTGTGCACCAATGACATTGTTCGCACAGAAGTTTGGTCACCTTGACTCACAGGCTCTCCTCCAGTCACTTCCAGAGGCTACAGCTGTTCAGAGTAAGTTGGAAGCTAAGGGTAAGGAGTATCAGAAGCAGCTCGAAGACATGCAGGCAGAATTGCAGCGTCAGGCAGAGGCATACGACAAGTCTAAGAGCACTATGAACGCTACAAAGCAGGCTGAGACTGAGAAGAACTTGCAGGATATGTACAACAAGATCCAGCAGACTGCTCAGGACAACCAGAAGGCTTTCAATGAGGAGCAGCAGAAGCAGCTCGGCCCTGTTCTTGAGAAGGTTCGTAACGCTATCGCAGCTGTTGCAAAGACTGGTAACTACGTTTACATCATGGAGAAGGCTGCTGGTCAGCCATTGTACATCAACGAGGCACTCAGCAAGGATATCACTGCAGAGGTAAAGGCTCAGTTGGCTAAGATGAAGTAAAACATTACGGGTGCCTTTGCCCCGTGGTCGATTCTCCTTAAGTTAGCGTGGAGTTAAGCTTTTCTTGCGTAATAAGCTTTACTGGCTATCATAGAATTCCTAATCATCCTATCTGTTGATTGAGTAGGAAAAGAGCTTTTCTAATCAACGACTAACACTGTTTAAGAGGAGATAAAAGGGTGAGGTCACCGCATGGATATATGTTCTTGCGATGACCTCATTTTTATTTATATATTGAAGAGATAATAAAAGACATAATGAAAAAACTATTCTTTTCCTTCGTTTTCATGCTTTTGCCGCTCTTGGCAGTAGCACAGCAGAACGTTCCTGCATTCAAGTTTGCTTACTTTAGCTACGATAAGGTATTTCATGCAATGGCTGACTATGCCACAGCAACACGTAGTTATAACGAGTTGAAGGCAAAGTATGATGCTGAGACAAAGCGTTCAGTAGACGACTTTAACACCCGTTATGAGGATTTCCTTGAGGTGCAACGTAAGTTAGAACCATCTATTCTTCGTAAGCGTCAGGCTGAGTTGGAGGAATTGATGGAGCGCAACATCGCCTTTCGTAAGGAATCTGAGCGTCTGTTGAAGAAGGCTGAAGAAGATATCTACGCACCTGTTCGCACAAAGTTGAACAATGCTGTACGTCAGATGGGTAAGGAAAGCGGTTACGCTTTCATTCTGAATGCAGATAACAATAGTGTCCCATTCGTTAATACAGCAATGGGAGAAGATGTTACAGAGGCTTTGATAGCTGCCTTGAAGTAAAAGACTTTACCCGCAGAAAGGGCTCTGCTTGGATGGTGCGGATGCTCAGCACAAAGCGTGCTGGGCATCCGCACAGGATGTGCGGGGCGTCCGCACCACTCTGATTGTGGTGATATCAGACGGCGATTAATTGTAATTTAAAAGACTAATGACAAAGTATTCTAAACAGCCGGGACCTATCGGTATTTTTGATTCTGGGTATGGTGGACTTACCATTCTGCATGGTATTCGTCAGCTACTCCCCGAATACGACTATCTTTACTTGGGTGATAATGCGCGTGCTCCATACGGTTCGCGTTCCTTTGACGTGGTCTATCAGTTCACACGTCAGGCTGTGATGAAACTCTTTGAGCTCGGTTGCCAGTTGGTTATCTTAGGTTGTAACACCGCTTCAGCCAAAGCTCTGCGTACGATTCAGCAGAACGACTTGCCTAATTTCGACCCTGATAGAAGAGTGTTGGGCGTAATTCGCCCTACGGCAGAGGTGATAGGCAAACTTACCCACTCACGTCATGTGGGTGTGTTGGCTACTGAAGGAACCATTAAGAGTAACAGTTATAATCTTGAAATTCAAAAGCTCTGGGAGGACGTACAGGTAACAGGCATTCCTTGTCCGCTTTGGGTACCTATCATTGAGAACAATGAGGCAGACAGCCCTGGTGCTGATTACTTCGTGAAAAAACGTCTTGACCATATCATGCGGCAAGATCCAGAGATTGATACGCTCATCCTTGGTTGTACGCATTATCCTATCCTCATGCCGAAGATATTGAAGCACGTGCCACGAGGAGTGCGCATTGTGCCACAAGGAGAGTATGTTGCGGAGAGTCTGCAAGACTATTTCCGTCGTCATCCAGACATGGATGCACGTTGTACGAAGGAAGGAACAGTGAAGTATTTCACCACAGAAAACCCTGAAAAGTTTAAGGAAACGGCACGTATCTTCCTACATGAGCAGGTTAATGTAGAGCATGTTGACTTGGAATAAGCCCGAATAGGCAATAAAACAGCCTGTTGAGTCGTTAGATAAGAACTAAAAAGTAAAAGATGAAGAAGTTATCTATATTGTTTTTTCTGTCAGCCATTATAATGATGGCAGCCTGCTCTGATGATGATACTTTCACCACATCGCGGAGCAATCTGCTCTCTTTCTCGACTGACACACTACGACTTGACACCACTTTCTCCAACGTTCCGACTTCTACTAAGATTTTCTGGGTGTATAACAAGTCGGGTGATGGGTTGCGACTGACCAATGTCCGTCTGACACAAGGTAATCAGACTGGTTTCCGTGTGAATGTAGATGGTGTTGAACTCTCGGCTGCCAATGGTTATCAGGTTGGTGACTTGGAAGTACGTAATAAGGATAGTATTCAGGTATTTGTCGAAATGACGTCGCCTTTTAATAACGCAACGACACCGCAAGAGATAGTGGATAACCTTTTGTTTACGCTCGAAAGTGGTGTTCAACAGAAGGTAAACCTACGTGTTTACAGCTGGGATGCAGAGTTGATAAAGGGACGTAAGATTACAACGAATACTACTTTGAGCAGTTCGAAACCGATTGTTTTCCAAGATACGTTGAAGGTGGAAGCGGGTGCTACACTGACAATTCCAGCCGGAACAACCGTTTACTTCTCTCAGAAGGCAGCCCTCGATGTGTATGGAACACTGCGTTGTGAGGGTACAGCAGACAACCCTGTGGTGCTGCGTGGTGATCGTTTGGATAAGATGTTTAAGTATCTTCCTTACGACAGGGTTAGTGGTCAGTGGCAAGGTGTACGCTTTCATAAGGATAGTTACGACAATGTACTGACCCATACGGATATCCATTCGACTTATAATGGTATTCTCTGTGATACGGCAACAGCGACTCGTACGAAGCTGACACTCGCTAATTCTACCATTCATAACTGTCAAGGCTATGGTTTACAAGCGATCAACTGTAAGATTGTTGCTTATAACACTCAGTTCTCTAATACGCTGATGGACTGTGCAGCCTTTGTGGGTGGAGAGGTGAGTTTGACACATTGTACCTTCGCACAGTTCTATCCTTTCGATAGTAATCGTGGTGCAGCGTTGAGTTTTGGTAATCATATTGGCAACAAGGATTACCCACTTCAGACCTTCCATGTAGTCAACTCGCTTGTTACGGGATATGCTGATGATTTGCTCATGGGCGGTAACAAGGATGGTGTGACAGCCAACTATCAGTTCTATAATTGTATTCTTCGTACGCCAAAGCCTAAAGATGCGGCTCTGTTAGCACGTTTTACAGATGTCACATGGGAGAATAGTAAGGATTATCCAGATGGTGGTTCAAAACAGTTTGTACTGGTAGATGGCGACAAACAGAACTATGATTTCCACTTGAAGAAGGCAGAGAAGAATGAGAAGTATCCTGCGATTGATGCGGGACTTGTTCTCGGTGATCCTCGTTTTGCAACTGATCATGATGGTAAGCAGCGTGATAGTAAGCCAGATATTGGCTGTTATGAGCTGATTACTAATTAAAGCTATTAAGCTTATTGGGCGTATTAGGCCAATAAGCCTAATAGGGCTAATTAGCCTAATAACCCCCACCAACAATAATAAATATCGAATATGAAAACAATAGACATAAGCATCAAGATTGGTTTTTGTCAGGTAGAGGAACTCTCTACGACTGATCAGCACCTCATACAAAGGGCTGTGGAGGCAACTGGTAATAGTTATTCTCCTTATAGCCGCTTCCGTGTTGGAGCTGCGTTGTTGCTTACTGATGGTACGGAGGTTATTGGAGCCAATCAGGAGAATGCTGCTTTCCCATCAGGCTTATGTGCTGAACGCTCAGCTATCTTTGCTGCTCAGTCTGTCTATCCAGACCAGTCTGTCACCACACTTGCCATTGCTGCGGCTAATGAGTATGGTTTGATGCGTGACCCGATAGTTCCTTGTGGAGCCTGTCGGCAAGTTATTTTGGAGATAGAAGACCGTTATAAGCAGCCTATCCGTATTCTTCTTTATGGTACGGCAGGCGTATATGTTATCAATAGCGTGAAGGACCTCTTGCCTCTCCAGTTCATAGGTGAGTCGATGAAGTAGCCTTTTAATTTTCAATAAATAGTAATTATGGAGTATTTACCAAAAGACCCAGCGATATTAGTGAGCAGCGTGAATATGCTGTTACGTGATGAAGAGTTTGATTCTTTAGAGTCACTTTGTTACAATTTCAATGAAGATATAGATAAGCTTAAAGCTAACTTGCGTGAAGCAGGTTATGTATATAGCGAAGAACAGCGTCAGTTTCGCCCGATAGGTTTTGATGAATAAATAGATAATAGTAGATAAATAAAGCACGCCATACAACCCTGCATGGCGTGCTTTATTTATATGTTCAATACGATTCTTCACTATTCTTCAGCGAAGGGAAAGTACTCTTTTCTGTATTTCTGAGCCTTTTAAGACTTTCGACAACCGCCTCTTATATAACAACGGCAGTACCAGAACAGGTGACCATGAGCATAGATCCACCCTGTCCGACAGTCTCATAATCGAGGTCAATACCAACGATAGCGTTAGCACCAAGTGCTTCTGCATGTTGCTTCATTTCTTGAATAGAGGTTTCTTTGCCTTCGCGCAGCACCTTTTCATAGGCTTCACTGCGTCCTCCGATGAAGTCCCTGATGCCGGCAAGGAAGTCTTTTAGGAAGTTAGCACCGATAATTGTCTCTCCTGTGACAATTCCTTTATACTCTTTGATAGGACGACCTTCAATGGTTGGGGTTGTTGTGATAATCATAATCTTTTGTCAGTATTGATAATATAATTGATATGTAGACTTATTACATGATGTCTTACAAATACATGACAAAGATAATAAAAAATCTATGTAGACGCATCATGGGTGACAATAATTTTGTAATTTTGCATCATTAAGATATAAACAACGGCATTATGCAAGACTTAGTTATTTACAATACACTGCATCGTAAGAAGGAACTCTTCCAACCGATTGCAGCTCCTAACGTAGGAATGTATGTCTGTGGACCAACTGTTTATGGTGATCCACACCTCGGACACGCACGTCCTGCTATCACCTTTGATATTCTTTTCCGCTATCTGAAACACATAGGATATAAGGTTCGTTATGTTCGTAACATCACGGACGTGGGCCACTTGGAGCATGATGCTGACGAAGGTGACGACAAAATAGAGAAGAAGGCACGTCTTGAGCAGTTGGAGCCAATGGAGATTGCGCAGCATTATACCAACCGTTATCATGATGCTATGCGTTCGCTCAATGTTCTCCCACCAAGTATTGAACCACATGCAACAGGTCATATCATTGAGCAGGAAGAGTTAGTAAAGCAAATTCTTGCCAACGGTTATGCTTATGAAAGCAATGGAAGTATCTACTTTGATGTAGAGAAATACGACAAGGACCACCACTATGGCGTTCTTTCTGGTCGTAACATCACTGACATGATAAACAATTCTCGTGAGTTGGCAGGCGTTGGTGAGAAGCGTAATCAGGTAGACTTTGCCCTTTGGAAGCGTGCTATGCCAGAGCATATCATGCGATGGCCATCTCCATGGAGCGATGGTTTCCCAGGCTGGCATTGTGAGTGTACAGCGATGGGACGCAAGTATTTGGGCGATCACTTTGATATCCACGGTGGCGGAATGGACCTAATCTTCCCTCATCATGAGTGCGAGATTGCGCAAGCTGTGGCTTCACAAGGTGATGAAATGGTGAAGTATTGGATGCATAACAATATGATTACCATCAATGGACAGAAGATGGGCAAGTCGCTTGGCAACTTCATTACGCTTGAACAGTTCTTTACTGGCGAGCATGATACGCTCACACAGGCTTACTCTCCAATGACAATTCGCTTCTTCATCCTCTCTGCTCACTATCGTGGAACAGTAGACTTCTCTAACGAGGCACTACAAGGTGCTGAGAAGGGATATGAGCGTTTGATGAATGGTATTGAAGACTTGGCACGCATTCAGCCTGCTGCTGCGTCAGATGAGAATACAAAGAAGTTTGTTGCTGGCTTCCGTCAGAAGTGCTATGATGCAATGAACGACGATTTGATGACCCCTGCGGCTATTTCAACTCTCTTTGAGGCTTGCCATTTAGTGAACATCCTCATCGACTATAAGGCACAGATTTCAGCTGACGACCTCAAGGAACTTACTGAAGCAATGCAGCTCTTTGCCTTCGATATCCTCGGTCTTCAGAATGAGCGTGGAGCTAATAACGATGCTCGTGAGGAGGCTTACGGAAAGGTTGTTGATATGGTTCTCGACCTCCGTGCAAAGGCGAAAGCAGAGAAGAACTGGGCTGTTAGCGATCAGATTCGTGATGCCCTCGCTGAGGCGGGCTTCCAAGTTAAGGACACCAAGGACGGTGTTACGTGGAAACTTGACCGATAAGGTGCAGGTTCTTTCAGTCCCAACTCTGTTAAAGGCAACCCGCTGAAATTAGCATGGTGTGAGTGGTGGATACTTCTATCTGCCTGTAAATATCAACAAAATAAAGGACAGTTATTCCAGTGTTGTACCAGTGATGCGATTCACTATACACGGAATAGCTGTCCTTTTGTTATTTCTTTCTTGTCAAGTTGATATGCCCTTGCCAAAGAACTCCACTCTTCCTCGAAAATTAAAAGCCTGATTTGCCTTTGTTTTGACACACTTTAAAGCTTTACACGAAGTTTGTTTACAAAAGTTCTGGTAGTCTTTTAGTCTATGATAAGCCCTCTCTTGCGAATTATTTTCACGAAAAAAAATATTTCTTTTCATGAAGAAAAATATTTATTTTCATGAAAATAAATTCTTCTTTTCGTGAAAATAATTCGGTAAATGGCAATTCTTAAGGTTCAGAACCTTGGTTTTCACCTTTTTATTCTTTTACTTTTTCACCCTTCAAGATTGGCTTTTAAACAGGAATGTTTACTTTATTTTAAAGAGCCTATATGCTGTTTTCGTTATTATTCCTTGAAGTACTCGGTGTCAGTCTCCCTGTCAATCCAGCCTTCTTTACCGTCCTTTCTGAAGTAATAGAACGACTTGGTCTGCTGTGTCAGCTCTTCAAATACAGGAGTTTTATCCCGTCCGAAGATGCCTATTTTCCCATCTTTATAGAATAGTATCATACCGTCTTGCTGCATGATAATTGAATCATTCTCGATCGGCAGTAGGATTTCTCCTTTGACTTTCTGTGTTGGATAGTAATGTAACTCCAAAGGATAATGGTCTGGTTTGTTTGCCACAATCTTTGGTTGTATGTTCTTGTCAAAGTCATAATTGTAACGCAGGATACCGAATTTCCCATTTCTTCCAACCTTGATTAAGGAAGGATTAATCTTAATCTCACCATTGATGCCATAGTTTGCATTATAGCTGAAGTTCTTACTTCCGTCAATAATTGAAACAGAGTCGCCAGGCTGGCAGTCAGTTAAGATAAACTTAACCTTTTCTTGGTATCCCCAACCCGGTCCGGTGCTGGTTTTTTGCATCATATATACGCCCTTTTCATTGACTATGTCATATGACCAGCGATTTACAGTACCACATACACCTATAATCCTACGGACGGGGCTGGATGCCTTTTGTTGAAATTCGTCATAGTAGGCAGCACCTTCATCGTTCAGCACCTCGATACGTCCGTAGACACTCCTTGGTACCTCTCTTACTACTTTGACCTTACCAAGATTTAGTTTATTCAAATATAGATTGAAGACATCTATCTTGTCTTTCGTCTGGGCGATGATAAAGCGGTCAGCGTAGCTAATATGGTCATAGTCTTCTCCCAGTACGTTCTCGCCTAATCGGTTTATTAACTGAACTTTGTTGTTTTCAGTTTTCCTTAGACCATAGTAGAATTTGATAAAGTATTGGGTGAAATCATGTGACTTTGTGTCGGCGTATTTCTCTGTAGCCTCTGTAATATTGACAATGGGACGGTCTGATGAATTCTTAATAAGAATATCTTTGTCGTTGCTTGGAATAAGTAGATAATCAAAGTCTTGACCCCGTATGGAAGTGAGGACAACTATCTCTTTATTGTCTTTAAACTTCAGTGTCAGTGGGGTGTAAAAGTCTGCTCTGCTTACACGCCATGTCTTCATGGATTCAGGAAGAGTGGTTGAGGCAGCACGGCGATTATAGGGATCATCTTCAATACCATAATACACTTCCTGTATAGAGGCTGTTCCTTGGTTGAGGAACTTCAGGATAAGCGATGTTTTCTCATGCTCACGCCTCCATGTTCCCTTCTCATCGATGTAGAATATCTTTCCGATATAATCATTCAATGAGGTAGATGGCAGGTCGTTAACATTGAGGAAAGTTTTTTTATCAGAGAGAATCTGCTCCTTCGTTACATGGTTATCCTTCTCTGTACAGTCCCAATAGACGAGTTTCATATCTGAGTCTCCTTCCAAATCTACATACTTCTTGTTAGTACGCAGGCTTCTCGTGCGGTACTGGTTATGTCCGATAGCTGTGTACAGTTCTATAGAAGCGGAATTTGCACTATATCCAATGGCATCTACATCGGGAAAGGAAAGAGTCTGCTGTGCCTTGGTTTCTATCGAAAGTAAGCAGAGAGTTATGAGTAAGGCGACTATATGTTTCATTGTTTTTTCCTTGTTTGTTATTTTGGAAGAGGTTTAATGCTTTCTGATGGTTGCTGTGTTTACTATTGGTAAATCAGCTACTAATAGTCAATAGCCCCCTTTAATACTTAAACGAACTACCTCCTAAGAACTCTCTCAGTAAGGAAGTTGGAGGGAGATTGCGGAAAGGTAGTGGCGCAAAATACTTGAGGAACTTGCGCAGGCGATAGGCTTCAGCATACTCTTCACAGTTCTCAGGCACTTGTTCCAATACTTCTTCCGCTTGTGGTTTGATGACGGCAAGCTCAAAGAGAAGGGCAGTGTTGAACATAACATCCGCCTGTTCTTGATAAGGGAAAATCCACTTATTCTCACCAGCACGTACACTTGGCCAGCGGTGGATGGTTTCTTGTGCCGAACAACCACGATACTTGTAATCGCGAACAATACGACGAAGCAGACGATTGTCGGTTGTCGGGATATAGTTATGGTCGTCCAACAGAATCGTTGTGAGGGCAGAGGCATAGATCTTAAACTTCTTGTCGTCTGCAATCTGCTCTGTTAGCAGAGGATTGAGAGCATGAATACCTTCTACAAGGAGTATGTTATTCTCTCCCAGATGCAGTTTATTACCACTCTTTTCACTCTTTCCTGTTTGGAAATTATACTTTGGTAATTCTACCTCTTCACCACGGAACAAGGCGTTGAATTGCTCATTGATGAGTGGAATGTTCAGTGCATAGATGCTTTCGTAATCGTATTCTCCGTTCTCATCCTTTGGTGTTGTTTCTCTGTTTACGAAGTAGTCGTCTAACGAAATCTGCACTGGTTTTACACCACTTGCTAATAGCTGGACAGAAAGGCGTTTGCAGAATGTTGTCTTACCGCTCGATGATGGGCCAGCAATGAGTACCACCTTAATCTCTTTTCGTCCAGCAATTGTGTCGGCAATCTGCGATATCTTCTTTTCTTGTAGTGCCTCGCTGACGTTGATAAGGTCGGTAGCTTGTCCGTTCTTTACCGCCTCATTGAAGTCGCCTACCGTCTTAATGCCTAAGATACTCTGCCATCTATGATGCTCTTTGAAGACTTCAAACATCTTGTCTTGGCGTATCAATTCGCCTAATTTAGAAGGGTCTTGTACGGAAGGGATGCGCAAGAGGACTCCGTCAAAGTAAGGCTCCAAACCGAAAAGATAGAGTTGTGAAGTGTTGGTAAGCATCGAACCATAGTAATAATCCTTGTAATCGTCAAGCACATAATAGACACAATAAAGACTACCGCTGCTTTTAAGAAGCTTAGCCTTTTGAATGTCGCCTAATTCAGTGAACATCTTAACGGCCTCCTCGGTTGTAGTCTCGTAACGTTGAATAGGCATTTTAGCATCGATAATCTCCTGCATTCGTGTACGGATGCGGTCAACATCTTCTGTTGTAATCTCATGTCCGAGCTGGAGATTACAGTAGTAACCGTTTGATACAGGGATGTCTATGACCACAGAACTGGTAGGATAGAGGTCGTGAACAGCCTTACAGAGAACGAGAAAGAGCGAACGGGTGTAGGTGCGAATACCTGATGGTGAAAGCAGGTTGAGGAACTCTACGTCCTTATTATGATAGACACGATAATGGAGTCCTTCCACCTTATTGTTTACTTTCGCACTCACTGGTCCGAATGGCATTTGAAGATTAATTTCTTTATAAATGTCAGAAAGTGTACTCCCAATTGGGACTTCTTGAGTTTTTTTATTATTTTTGCAACGGATTTGCAGTACTTGTCTCATAATCAATGATGGTTAAATTTATGTTAGGGAACAATATTGTCCTTTGGTAAATAGGATTGTAAAGTTAGGGAAAGTTTTGCAGATATCCAAGAAACAGACATCACAAATTAAGTTATTATATGTCGATTTGGATTTTCTTTAAGCTCGTTGGAGCATTAGCTTTGCTGATGTTCGGTATGAAAACAATGAGCGAGGCTCTGCAGAAAATGGCAGGTCCACAGTTGCGTCACGTCCTTGGCGCAATGACAACTAATCGTTTTACAGGTATTCTTACGGGTACGTTCATTACAGCTGCTGTACAGTCGTCAACAGCAACTACTATTATGACGGTCAGCTTTGTGAATGCTGGACTGCTGTCGTTGGTTCAAGCCATCTCTGTTATCATGGGAGCGAACATCGGAACGACACTGACGGCATGGATTATGTCGGCTGGTTTCTCGTTTAATATTACTGACTTCGTATGGCCAGCGTTCTTTGTTGGTATCGCATTGATTTACTCTAAGAAACGAAAACTCATTGGTGACTTCCTTTTCGGCATCTCGTTTATGTTCCTTGGTTTGGGAACTTTGCGTCAGACAGGTATCGATATGGACCTTGCACACAATCAGGCTGTAATTGATTTTTTCAGTCATTTCGATCCTGAAAGCTTCCTAACAACTATCGTTTTCCTACTCATTGGTAGTGTGTTGACTATGTGTGTGCAGAGTTCTGCTGCTATCATGGCTATCACGATGATACTCTGTTCAACGGGCGTACTGCCTATTTATCAGGGTATTGCACTTGTGATGGGTGAGAATATCGGTACGACTGTTACTTCAAACCTTGCTGCCTTGAATGCCAACACGCAGGCTCGTCGTGCAGCTATGGCTCACATGGTTTTCAATGTCTTTGGTGTTCTCTGGATATTGTGCGTCTTCCATCCTTTTATCAATATGATTTGCGGTTGGGTGGGCTATGATGTAACGATGCCAAAGGGTACCCCTGGCTTTGCTGCCAATGCTGCTAAGTTAAGCTTTGTACTTGCTGCTTTCCACACAACCTTCAACGTTGCCAACACTGTTATCCTTGTTGGACCTATTAAGTATTTGGAGAAACTGGTCTGCAAGATTATCAAACCAAAGGCAAATAAGGAGGAAGACGAGTTCCGTCTGCACTTCATACAGTCAGGAATCATGAAGACTCCAGAGCTTTCTGTGCTTGAGGCTTCAAAGGAAATCAAGTCGTTTGCTGAGCGTATTCAGCGTATGTTCGGTATGGTTCGTGAGCTATTGGGTGAACAAGATATGGATAAATTTACCAAACTCTATAGCCGTATTGAGAAGTATGAAGGTATTTCTGATAATATGGAGATTGAGATAGCGAAGTATCTTGACCAAGTTTCTAATGCCCATCTGAGTGATGAAACCAAGGAGAAGGTGCGCTCTATGCTTCGTGAAATTTCTGAGTTGGAGAGTATCGGAGATGCTTGTTATAACATTGCTCGCACCTCTAACCGTCTTATCAATAGTAAGGAAGACTTCACACAGGAGCAGTATGATCACATCCATCAGATGTTTGAGTTGACAGATAACGCTCTGACACAGATGAATCGCATCCTTGTTGGTCATCGACAGGACAATGATGTGAATCGTTCGTTCAATATCGAGAACGAAATCAACAACTATCGCAACCAGTTACGCTCACAGAATATCAATGATGTGAACGACCATAAGTACACTTATGCAGTAGGAACAATGTACATGGATATCATTCAGGAGTGCGAGAGACTGGGCGACTATGTGGTCAATGTTGTTGAGGCCCGTATGGGTGTTCGTCAGCAAGACGCATAAAGAAGTCATTAGTTATTTTAGTTAAAAAACGCATATTGCAAAATAAAAGACCTCTCTTTCCTTTTGGATAGGGAGGTCTTTTCGTATATTTGCATTCGAAATTAAAAATATGTTGTGGCTTGATAAATGATGTGTTTAGATAGCCATAAAGCACAAGAAGCAATAGAAAAGAATGGTTTGGGGTATCTTGCAGTCTACTGTTAGTAGCGTAATTTGTAAGGACGTACAGCTTTGTACGTTTAAAATTAGTAGTCTTTTATGGATAAACAACCCCTCTCTTTCATTGAGTTGTTGAAAGAAAACAATTTAATGAACACTTGTCTTAAAGTTTGAAGCTTTTAAATTAAATATATGAGTACAAGCGACTATTCAATTATCTTTATGAAGATTATGGGCTCTCTTGCCCTATTAATCTATGGAATGAAGGTTATGAGTGAGGCTCTGCAGAAGATGGCAGGTTCTCAGCTTCGTCACATTTTAGGTGCAATGACCACCAATCGTTTCACCGGAATGCTTACGGGTACCTTTATTACTTGTGCGGTACAGTCGTCATCAGCAACAACTGTGATGACGGTGAGTTTTGTTAATGCGGGACTGCTTACCCTTGCGCAAGCTATCTCGATCATTATGGGTGCCAATATTGGTACGACGCTCACCGCATGGATTATGTCCTTGGGATTTAATGTCGACTTAACCTTAGTCGTCTTCCCTGCTTTCTTTATCGGAATTATCCTCATTTACAACAAGAAACGGCGTTACATCGGTGATTTCCTCTTTGGTATTGCCTTCTTGTTCTTCGCCCTTGTGTTGTTGAGTAGTGGTGGAAAAGACCTTGATTTAGAGCATAATCCTGATGCAATCAAGTTCTTCTCATCCTTTGATACGAGCAGTCATTTGACGATACTCGTCTTCCTGCTGATAGGAACAGTTATTACTTGTATCGTACAAAGCTCTGCTGCGGTAATGGCGATCACCATTCTGCTCTGTTCAACGGGTGTATTGCCAATCTATCTTGGTATTGCCTTGGTGATGGGTGAGAATATCGGTACAACAGCAACAGTCAATCTTGCAGCCCTCGGAGCCAATACACAGGCACGACGTGCAGCCTTTGCCCACTTGCTTTTTAATGTTTTTGGCGTCTTTTGGGTGATGTGTTTGTTCTATCCTTTCGTCAACTTTGTTTGTGGACTCGTAGGTTATGACCCAGTAAATGATAACTCTTCACCTGCAGAAAGAGCCGCTACCTTGCCAATTGTATTAGCAATGTTCCACACATGTTTCAATGTTTGTAACACAGCTTTGCTTATCTGGTTTATTCCACAGATGGAACGTGTTGTATGTTGGTTTATCAAGTCGAAGGCTAATAAGGATGAAGACGAATTCCGTCTGCGATTTATCCATTCGGGTATCATGAAGACACCAGAGCTTTCTGTATTTGAGGCTTCAAAGGAGATACACTCATACGCTGAGCGTACACACCGCATGTTTGGTATGGTGCGTGACCTCCTGACGACAAAAGATGATGATGCTTTCGAGAAACTTTATGAACGTATCGAGAAATACGAGGGTATATCTGATAATATGGAGGTAGAGATTGCGAAGTATCTTGACCAAGTGAGCAATGCTCACTTGAGTGATGACACGAAGGAGAAGGTGCGTGATATGCTTCGCGAGATTACTGAAATTGAGAGTATCGGTGACTCTTGCTTTAACATTGCACGAACGATTAGCCGTCTACGTAGCAGCAAGGAGGAGTTTACAGAGAGTCAGTATGACAATATCAAACAGATGTTCGAACTCACCGATGATGCTTTGTCACAGATGAGTGTTGTTCTGATAAAGCATAAGCGTGAGGTCGACGTGAATCGTACCTTCGCTATTGAAAGTGATATTAACAACTATCGTGCTCAGTTGCGCACACAGAATATCAATGATATCAACGAGCATAAGTACACTTACGCAGCTGGTACTTTGTATATGGATATCATACAGGAATGTGAGAAATTGGGCGACTACATCGTTAATGTTGTTGAGGCACGTATGTGTATTAGAAAGTAATTGATTGCGTATTGGTGCTTTATGTTCGGCAGTTGAGTGTCAACAACTGAACAGAAAGAGGCAAACAAGATAAAAGCAGGGACATACTAAATGTGTGTTCCTGCTTTTTTAGTGTTCTTCCGTTCAATCTTAAATTGGTCATTAGAGCCTAAGCATCCCATGCTTACTCATTATCATGTCTTCTCATCTCCTGCAAATGATTTTCATACCAATAGCATCTTTGTAAATTATTTTCATGTGGTTCAAAACCAATAGATGCTCTTTTGGCTTCTAAAAGACGCCTAATAGGCTTTCAATAGATGCCCTTTTGAGGTCTAACTAACGCCCTTTTGAAGTCCAATTAAGCATCTTTTCTTTTGGTACTTTATAACTATTTGATTTACTGTTGGTTACAATCCTGCTTTTTACATGTGTTTTTGTCTTTATTTTTAGATATTTTACTCGACATTTTGTCATGTTTTTTCAGGGCATAGAGATGGGGACAGCGTGTGTATTCTTTGTTTCGTCAATAACGAAGATACTATGCAAACTTCCTATACAATCAATTGTACCAAGCGTGTTGAGCATGAATTGTTGATAGCTTTTCATGTCACGCGCATAGACTTTAATAAGGAAATCGTAGTCACCACTGGTGTTATAACACTCTGTGATTTCTTCAAGATTCTGCACAACGTCCATAAACTCTTGTATGAGTTCTTGAGAATGTTTTTTAAGTCTGATATTACATAATACCATTATACCGTTGCCAACCTTATGAGGATTTACAACCGCCATATATCTTTCTATATAACCATCACGTTCTAATCGCTTCTGTCGCTCAAACGTTGGAGAGGTTGACAGATGGAGTTTTGCGGCTAATTCTTTTACTGTAAGATCAGAGTTACGTTGTAGAATACGTAGGATTTTACGGTCGATATCATCTAGGTTCTCGTTGTTATTCATTTTGATATGTTTTGTTTTTGTAGAATATTATTCTGCTGTTTATTGGAAATGTGGGGTAAAGGTAGTATATTTTTCTTATTTTTGAAGTATATTTTGATAGTAAATTGTTTTATCGTAACTTTGCAATCATACTTAAGAATAAAAATAATAAAGCAAATAAAGATATGAAAAGAAATCTTGAAACTATATGTATTCATGGCGGGTGGCAACCTAAGAAAGGTGAACCTCAGCAGTTACCAATTTATCAGAGTACAACTTTTAGATATGAGACCAGCGAACAAATGGCACGTTTGTTTGACTTAGAGGATAGCGGTTATTTCTATACTCGTTTGGCAAACCCTACTAATGATGCTGTAGCTAAGAAGATTGCAGCCCTTGAAGGTGGCGTTGCTGCTGTACTGACCTCTTCTGGTCAGGCTGCTAATTTCTATGCTATCATTAATATTTGTGGAGCAGGCGACCATTTAGTGACTTCCAACACAATTTATGGTGGAACGTATAATCTCTTTGGTGTAACACTGAAGAAGTTGGGCATTGAGTGTACCTTTATTGATCCAGAGTGGGATGATGAAAAGATTGAAGCAGCCTTCCAGCCAAATACAAAATGTTTCTTTGGTGAGACAATCTCAAATCCAGGAGGTAAGGTGTTTGACATCGAACGCTTTGCAGGAATTGCTCATAAGCATGGTGTACCACTGATTGTCGATAATACGTTTGCTACACCAATCAACTGTCGTCCTTTTGAGTGGGGTTGTGATATCGTCACTCATTCTACGACAAAGTATATGGATGGTCATGCTTCACAAGTAGGTGGTGTTGTTGTCGATTCTGGTAACTTTGATTGGGAAGCTTATAGTGAGAAGTTCCAGGGATTGACAACTCCTGATGAGAGTTATCATGGACTCATTTATACGAAGTCGTTTGGTAAATTGGCATATATAACGAAGCTCGTTACTCAGTTGATGAGAGACCTTGGAAGTATTCCTGCACCGCAAAACTCATATCTGCTTAATATAGGTCTTGAAACCTTACATCTTCGTATGAAGCAGCACTGTGATAATGCACAGAAGGTAGCTGAGTGGTTGGAGAAGAATGAGAAGGTTGCATGGGTGAACTATTGTGGTCTTCCTTCAAATAAGTATTATGCTTTGGGACAGAAGTATCTTCCAAATGGCTCATGTGGTGTCATAGCCTTTGGTTTGAAGGGTTCACGAGAGGATGCAATCAACTTTATTGATCGTTTAGACTTCGTTTCAATCGTAACTCATGTGGCTGACGCACGTACTTGTGTTCTGCATCCAGCAAGTCATACTCACCGCCAGTTGACAGACGAACAACTCCGAGAGGCTGGTGTAGCACCAGACTTAATCCGTCTTTCTGTGGGTATTGAGAATGTAAATGATATTATCGCAGATCTTGACCAAGCATTGAAGTAATCCAAACATAAGGATATAACAAAGGACACCCAATAACTGAGTGCCCTTTGTTATTTTATAATTTTATAAAACCCTTCCCCTCAATCTGTTTATCCATCCCCCTCTACGGTAATTACTCCCCTCTCCTTTCGGAGAGGGGTTGGGGGTGAGGCTTTTCGGAGAGGGGTTGGGGGTGAGGCTTTTTTATCCCATGACCCTCACTACTTCCACTGACCTCTCAAGCCATGCTTCCATCTGCTTGTAATTCTTCTTTTCCCATACATCTTTGAAGCTCATAAACTCATGAGCAAGGCGACTTTCATAGGCGTTACGTCGATAACTGGTCAGTTTTCCTTGTTTCATGATTTCTACACTACCAAACTCATTTGCAGTTGTTGGGATGTGTATCCACCCTTTTTCTCCTTGTATGAGTATAAACGATGGACTACTTGAATCCTTTGCTGCGGTACAGGTTGCCGTCATTGTAGGGTAGGAGAGTACCATTACGCCAGAGGTGTCAATGCCGTTATGCCCTCGGTTGGCAAAATACTGTGTAGCAGTAGGATGCCCGAAAAGCCCTATAACAATATTGATATTGTAGACATTGAGGTCGTTCAGTGCACCACCGCCTAAGTCTGGATTGAAGGCAGGGGCAATATCTCCTTGTAAATAGCGTTCGTACTTACTTGAATATTGTGAGAAATTACACTGTACAAAGTGAATGGGACCAATCTTCTTTAGGCTATCTTTGACCATGCGGAAGTTAGGTGTATGGAGTGGAGAGATAGCTTCAAAGAGGTAGAGCTTTCTTTCTCGTGCCATTGTTGTAAGCTCTTCTGCTTCGGCAACAGTGAGGGTGAAAGGCTTTTCTACAATTACATTTCTACCTGCCTCTAATGCCTTGCGGGTAAATTCATAATGGGCACTATTGACTAAGGCAATATAAACGAAGTCGGCTTTGTCTTCTTTTAGCAACTGAGCATAGTCTGTATAAATACGCTCAATATGATTCATCTTCGCAAGAAATTCTGCCTTTTCCGTATTGCTATGTGAAAATATACTGGTGATTTCTATCCCTTTTACTTCTGTCTTGAGCAATGTGATAACCTCTGTGGCTATCATTCCAGTTCCTACAATGCTAATCTTCATTTTTTCTATTACTTTTTAAGAGCATGTTCTATGGCCTAATTTTCTATGGGATAAGCCTATAGAATGTGCTTTGTTACTATCCTTATACAACAAAAGTAGGGAATGTTTTGGAAATAAAAGGGGAAATGACTATTTTTGTTGTCTCTTAACAAGCATTAGTTGATATGAATAATAAAAATTTTTTATTCCTTTTAGCATCTCTTTTATCTATTACTGTTATAGCTGGATGCAAAGGTGAGAAGGCATCAGCTGCGGAGAAAGTGAAGGATTCTGTGGCTTCTCCTTCTTTGATAGCTGACTCTGTTGTAAAAAAGAAAGACGTACCATTGGTGGTTGATTCTATTGGTAAGTCTTATAGTACAAAGAAGGGTGACGTTGATCTTGCTTATTCCTTCCCTGTGTCTGGTCCTCAACCGCTGGTCGATTCGCTCCGTGCTTACCTTTCGTCTGAATTGGTATGGATTGGAGATGACTATAGTGATGAGGGCGTAGAGTCTAAACCTTATAGTAATTTTGCGGATGGTAAGGGTATGATAAACTACTATGCTAAGAATGCTTATAAGAGTATAAGCAAAACTTTAGAAGAAATTGATGACCCAGATGTGGCTTGGAAACCAGAAATTTCTAAGTTTATAATGAAGCTAAATGAAACGGAACGTTATGTTACGTACTATTCTTCTTTTTACACATATTCGGGTGGTGCGCATGGAATGGCTTCAGAATATGGGGCTACTTTCGACAAGAAGACGGGTGTTATGCTGCGGAATGTATTGAGTCCGAAGGATATAAAAGCACTTCAACCTATCCTCAGAGCTGGTGTTGAAAGCTATTTCAGAGGGGGGTATGAAAAAGAGAATGATGTTGAAAGCCGTGTAAAGGAAGATATGGATGGGCTTTCTCTCGAGAATGGTATTATCCCATTACCAAGAAATGGTGTTTATCTTTCTCCAAAGGGTGTGGTGTTTATCTATGGATTCTATGAGATTGGTGCTTATGTTATCGGAATGCCTACCTTTACTGTTCCTTATGAAAAGATTGGAAAGTTCCTTTCACCTGAGGCACAACGCCTTGCGGGGATTAAATAATCTTTCTTAATTTTGTAAGTTGGATTGAATTATATTGGGCTTTAATAGCCTTTTCGCTGACTATTCTCTCTCTTGAAGGGAATAGTCAGTGTTTTTACTGGTGCATCAACCAAACAAATCCTTTGGCAATTCTGACTCCGTTGTCTTGGAAATGGTTGCCTTCATTCCATTCCATCTTACAATTTACGCCTTTGTCTTTGAAGATTTGTTCTTGCTGTAGGATGTCTTTACTGATAGTTGACATCAATTTTGTTTTTGTTTTCTCTTCTTTGTCGCCAAGGCTGAGATATGCGTGTTCTACTTGTGGTTGGTGGGTGTCAGCATAGTCTAACCATCCTATATACCATGCAGAAGGGGATGCTGAGACAATTCCACGGAAAGGAACGTTTTGTTGATAGCTTGCCCAAAGGGAGAATAGTCCTGCTAATGAATATCCACCTAAGATGGTGTTGCTTTTATGGAGTTCCATGGCATATCGTACTTTTAAGGCAGGGATAAGTTGTTCTATTATATATAATAAGGTGGAATGAGCACCATCTCCAAAGGGAATCTTTCCAAATACGGGGGGAGCAGGCCAAGGGGTAAGCTCGGCATTCCATTTGTTTATGCGAATAGCAATATGGATGAAAGGTGTTTGCGAGTTTTCTTCTATATAGGTGATCTGACGCTCTAACTCCTCCGTATCATTGCTGTCAACGGGCTGAATGATGAAAAACTTTGCGTTCTCTTCGCTATGTAGGATACATGTGTGCTCGCCAATCTCAGAAACTTCTTTTTTATGTCTCATACTTTATAGTCTTGTTTTAGGCTACAAAAATAATCATTTTTAAACAAATTAGTTGATTTGGGTCAATTTTAGATAAAAATATTCATTTCTTGAAAAAATAATCTTCAAAACATTTGGAAGGAATGGATTTTCTCTATACCTTTGCACTCGCTTTACAAAACAAGCCATCTGGCAAGTTCTTGAGAGCGATTAAAGAAAGAGTTCTTTGAAAAGATTTACATAAACAGAGAAGTAGTACAAGAAGCGTCTGTTTGGTTTTATATCAAATGGATGGGTAAAAGAAACGAACCGATCAATTCGTTGTTCCTACTTTTGAGGCACCTCCTCAAAATAATTAAGGAACAAGAGAAAAGGTGCTTTTTACTTGATACTTTTAGGATAAGCGTTCTGAAACAGAGATTACTCGGTGAAGCGTTTGGGTTAACATGGTATCCATTATCATTTATCACCCATCACTTATCACCAACACATATTTTACAATGGAGAGTTTGATCCTGGCTCAGGATGAACGCTAGCTACAGGCTTAACACATGCAAGTCGAGGGGAAACGGCATTGAGTGCTTGCACTCTTTGGACGTCGACCGGCGCACGGGTGAGTAACGCGTATCCAACCTTCCCATTACTGTGGGATAACCTGCCGAAAGGCAGACTAATACCGCATAGTCTTCGATGACGGCATCAGATTTGAAGTAAAGATTTATCGGTAATGGATGGGGATGCGTCTGATTAGCTTGTTGGCGGGGTAACAGCCCACCAAGGCAACGATCAGTAGGGGTTCTGAGAGGAAGGTCCCCCACATTGGAACTGAGACACGGTCCAAACTCCTACGGGAGGCAGCAGTGAGGAATATTGGTCAATGGACGGAAGTCTGAACCAGCCAAGTAGCGTGCAGGATGACGGCCCTATGGGTTGTAAACTGCTTTTGTATGGGGATAAAGTTAGGGACGTGTCCCTATTTGCAGGTACCATACGAATAAGGACCGGCTAATTCCGTGCCAGCAGCCGCGGTAATACGGAAGGTCCAGGCGTTATCCGGATTTATTGGGTTTAAAGGGAGCGTAGGCTGGAGATTAAGTGTGTTGTGAAATGTAGACGCTCAACGTCTGAATTGCAGCGCATACTGGTTTCCTTGAGTACGCACAACGTTGGCGGAATTCGTCGTGTAGCGGTGAAATGCTTAGATATGACGAAGAACTCCGATTGCGAAGGCAGCTGACGGGAGCGCAACTGACGCTTAAGCTCGAAGGTGCGGGTATCGAACAGGATTAGATACCCTGGTAGTCCGCACAGTAAACGATGGATGCCCGCTGTTGGTACCTGGTATCAGCGGCTAAGCGAAAGCATTAAGCATCCCACCTGGGGAGTACGCCGGCAACGGTGAAACTCAAAGGAATTGACGGGGGCCCGCACAAGCGGAGGAACATGTGGTTTAATTCGATGATACGCGAGGAACCTTACCCGGGCTTGAATTGCAGAGGAAGGATTTAGAGATAATGACGCCCTTCGGGGCCTCTGTGAAGGTGCTGCATGGTTGTCGTCAGCTCGTGCCGTGAGGTGTCGGCTTAAGTGCCATAACGAGCGCAACCCCTCTCTTCAGTTGCCATCAGGTGATGCTGGGCACTCTGGAGACACTGCCACCGTAAGGTGTGAGGAAGGTGGGGATGACGTCAAATCAGCACGGCCCTTACGTCCGGGGCTACACACGTGTTACAATGGCCGGTACAGAGGGACGGTGTAATGCAAATTGCATCAAATCTTGAAAGCCGGTCCCAGTTCGGACTGGGGTCTGCAACCCGACCCCACGAAGCTGGATTCGCTAGTAATCGCGCATCAGCCATGGCGCGGTGAATACGTTCCCGGGCCTTGTACACACCGCCCGTCAAGCCATGAAAGCCGGGGGTGCCTGAAGTCCGTGACCGGAAGGATCGGCCTAGGGCAAAACTGGTGATTGGGGCTAAGTCGTAACAAGGTAGCCGTACCGGAAGGTGCGGCTGGAACACCTCCTTTCTGGAGAGAATGCTTATTAGTTATTGAGTCGATACGTATTTAATTATATAAGTTGACAATTTAACGGTACTCAAGATGATATAAAGAACCTTTGGTTCGTTTTTCTTCTTGTACTCACTGCACTCTGTATTATATAAATGTAGGAGTTTAGAGTTTAAGGCTCACATAAAGGTTCAAGTCCTTATTCTCCACTTCGCTGTTTTTACAGCACAAGATCTTTGACATATTGACACAAGCAAGACTGTAATGTAGAACTATTCTTTCTATAATGGGAAGAATTAGTATTCTAATTATTGAAGAAACAACTTCAAATTCTTTAGAATCACACAACAGCTGAAAGTATGAGCTACATTCTCTGTGAGTAATCACAGAGAAGGCGAAGAAAGTAAGAAAGGGCGCATGGCGGATGCCTTGGCTCACGGAGGCGATGAAGGACGTGATAAGCTGCGATAAGCCTTGGGTAGGTGCAAATAACCTTTGATCCAAGGATTTCCGAATGGGACAACCCAGCAGGTTGAAGACCTGTTATCACTACATGTCTGTAGTGAGGCGAACGAAGGGAACTGAAACATCTTAGTACCTTTAGGAAGAGAAAATAAATAATGATTCCCCTAGTAGTGGCGAGCGAACGGGGAAGAGCCCAAACCTGCTTTGTGGCAACGCTTAGCAGGGGTTGTAGGACCACGTTGTCGTACTTAGATTGTGAGAAGAATGTTCTGGAAAGATCAATCATAGAGGGTGATAATCCCGTATTCGAAGCATGACGAGACGTAGTGGTATCCTGAGTAACGCGGAACACGTGTAATTCTGCGCGAATCAGCCGGGACCATCCGGTAAGGCTAAATACTCCCGTGAGACCGATAGTGAACGAGTACTGTGAAGGAAAGGTGAAAAGCACTCCGATGAGGAGAGTGAAATAGTTCCTGAAACCATGCGCCTACAAGCGGTCGGAGCCGCGTAAGCGGTGACGGCGTGCCTTTTGCATAATGAACCTACGAGTTACCATGTCTGGCAAGGATAAGCGTCATGAGACGCGCATCCGCAGTGAAAGCGAGCCTGAATAGGGCGTCAAGTCAGATGGGGTAGACGCGAAACCAAGTGATCTACACTTGCCCAGGTTGAAGTTCGGGTAACACCGAATGGAGGACCGCACGGATAAGCGTTGAAAAGCTTCCCGATGAGGTGAGTGTAGGAGTGAAAGGCCAATCAAACTTGGAGATAGCTCGTACTCCCCGAAAGGCATTTAGGTGCCGCGTGCGACGATCTCCATAAGAGGTAGAGCGACCGATAGGTCAAGAGGGCTTCACCGCCTATCGAGACCTGACGAACTCCGAATGCTTATGGACTGCAGTCGTGCAGTAAGGGGGCGGGTGCTAAGGTCCGTCCCCGAGAGGAGAAGAATCCAGACCGCCGTCTAAGGTCCCGAAATTCTGTCTTAGTTAGTCTAACGAAGTCTGGTCCCCGTGACAGCTAGGATGTTGGCTTGGAAGCAGCCATTCATTCAAAGAGTGCGTAACAGCTCACTAGTCGAGGGTCCGGGCATGGATAATAATCGGGTATAAGTCAGATACCGAAGGCGCGGGATAGTAATGTATATTAAAAGTATCGGTAGGGGAGCATTCCATTAGCGTTGAATGGTGCAGGTAACTAATCCTGGAGCTTATGGAAAAGCAAATGTAGGTATAAGTAACGATAAAAAGGGTGAGATTCCCTTTCGCCGAAAGACCGAGGTTTCCCGGGCGATGCCAATCAGCCCGGGGTTAGTCGGGTCCTAAGTCTCAGCCGAATGGCGATGGCGATGGCAGAT